>JAZQJL010000128.1:0-10716 GCA_045541595.1 Lachnospiraceae bacterium
TGTATCGATGTAGGTCAGGGCAACGAACTTGATGGTCTGGAAGAACGTGCAAAGTACTCCGGTGCTGAAAAGCTGTACATCCTTGACGTAGTAAGTCGGATCGTAGCCATGTCGTTCTGTGAGCCAAGGAGTTGTGAGTGAGTCTTGTCTTCCTAAGACCGCTTGGCCCTCCGACTTTGTATCGATGTAGGTCAGGGCAACGAACTTGATGGTCTGGAAGAACGTGCAAAGTACTCCGGTGCTGAAAAGCTGTACATCCTTGACGTAGTAGATGAATTTGTTGACGAATATGCAATTCCTTGCGTAAAGGCAGGCGCTGTTTATGAAAACAAGTACTTACTCGGTACTTCCATGGCTCGTCCGCTTATCGCAAAGAAGTTAGTTGAAATTGCCCGCAAGGAAGGTGCTGTTGCTATCTGTCACGGTGCTACCGGTAAGGGTAACGACCAGGTACGTTTCGAGCTTGGTATCAAGGCTCTCGCTCCTGACTTAAAGATTATCGCTCCTTGGAGATGTAACGACACTTGGAAGATGCAGTCCCGTGAAGACGAAATTGAATACTGCAAGCAGCATGGTATCGACCTTCCGTTCGACGCAAGCCACAGCTACAGCCGTGACCGTAACTTATGGCACATCAGCCATGAAGGTCTTGAATTAGAAGATCCTGCAAATGCACCAAACTATGATCATTTATTAGTTTTAGGTGTTTCTCCTGAAAAGGCTCCAAATGAAGGCGAAACCATCACCCTTTCCTTTGAGAAGGGTGCTCCTGTTGCATTAAACGGCAAGAAGATGAAGGCTTCCGACATCTTAAAAGAATTAAACGCACTCGGCGGCAAGCACGGTGTTGGTATCGTTGATATCGTAGAAAACCGTGTTGTTGGTATGAAGTCCCGTGGTGTTTACGAGACTCCGGGCGGAAGCATCTTAATGGCCGCTCACGAGCAGTTAGAAGAACTTATTTTAGACCGTGACACTCTTGCTTATAAGAAGGGCATCGGCGACAAGTACGCAGATATCGTTTATGAAGGCAAGTGGTTCACACCTCTGCGCGAAGCTCTTCAGGCTTTCGTAGAATCCACACAGGAATATGTAACCGGTGAAGTTAAGGTTAAGTTATATAAGGGCAACATCATCAACCAGGGAACTACTTCCCCATACTCCTTATACAACGAAAGCATCGCATCCTTCACAACAGGTGACCTTTACGACCACCATGACGCTGAGGGCTTCATCAATCTGTTCGGCCTTTCCTTAAAGGTTCGTGCAATGATGATGGCTGAAAACGAAAAATAAACCAAAGAGGTAAACGATGGAACTGGAAACCAAAATACGAGTAGTCTGCATAGGAGACAGCATTACGGAGGGCTTTGGCTTAGGCGATGACCCGTCCGTCTATTACCCTTCCCTTTTGCAGGAATTTCTCGGAGATGAATACGCCGTATTCAACGAAGGTGTTACCTGCAGTTGCGTCACCATGATGGAAGACGAAACCGGCAGAACCTTTGGCTTGCCGTATGCACTGCAGCCGGAATACGACGAGGCCCTCTCCCTTGCCGGAGATATCTACATCATCATGCTGGGCACCAATGACGCTCAGGACGGTATGCATGATACGGAGGATATCCAGGACCCTTATAACAATCTGATTTCCCTAGAACCACTGTTTGAAACATTTTATCAGTACATTATCGACGGTGTAAAATCAGCAAATCCTAACGCGCTGATTTACCTTGTCACTCCGGTTCCGGTGCGCAACTGCATTTGGAGAAAGCATCAGGAAAAATATCTGTTGCAGCTTCTTCCTCATATTAAAGCGCTGGCAGAAAAAAACGGCGCCCAGCTGGTAGACCTACATGAAGAATTCCTGAAATTAGGTGAAGAAAAATTAAGCACCATTTATCAGGAGGATGGGCTCCATCCAAACGCCGACGGTGCTTTCCTCATCGCCAGTATGTTAGCATACACCTTAGGAAACCGGGCATACTAAAACAAATAGTTAAGGCAGATACCAAACGGTATCTGCCTTTTATTCTTTCCTATAAATTCATCGGTTGTCCCAGTTTCTTTTTTCTCTTTATAATCGCTTTGCTGATATTTTCCGCATCTCCGTGGGTAAGGAAAAAAATCAGTTCATCAATAACACTCAAACTGAAAATATCCGGTTCCATGCGGATTAAGATATCATATTTTTCCTCAATGCATTTTTCATCCAGAAACGTATTATATTCCGTCTGCATTCTTTCATAGGAGCTTATGGTATCGTCCAAAACAGCCCGCATATGGTCTAATTCCGGTCTGAATTTTTCCTGTACTTCCTGCCCAATTTCCACATGTAACCGCTGATCTGAATCAAAGTTTACTAAAGCAAGCTCCTTCTGCTTGTTTAATTCCTCAATAACTGCCTGCAGGCGGTTCACTTCCTCATCAAATTCCGATAAGTCCAGGGAAGAGCTAGGAATGTTTTCCAACTCGTTTATTCTCTGTTTTCTGTGAGCATCCAGTTTTTCACTTTCTTCCAGCAGCTTTAACAGCTTGTTGATTCCTACCAGATATTTGTCCTTTACCAAATTATTGATTAACAGGTATAAGGTATAAAAGAGCACAATAAATACAAGATAAATGACAGTAAGCGTCTGCCGGTCATTACCGCCATAAACGCCAAAATATACTGTCATCGGGAGCACCAAAAATAAAATTACCAAACCGATGACCAGAATCAGCGCATCCTTTCCTGTTCTCGGGCAGAAAAAGGCAAGGAACAGACGGGTGGTACAAATAGAAGGAACTCCCTCCTCCTGGCCAATCAGCTTTATCTGTTTTTCCAGATTGGCTTTCCGCTTTTCATACATCTCGCCTTCTTCGCTAATCATCTGTTCAATCAGTTCCTGACGTTTTTCAAAACGGTACTCCTCCGCTTGTTTCAGTTCCTCCGCACAGGAAGCTGCTTCTTCCTCAAAGGATGCCGCAACAGCCTCTCTGCGGCGCTGAATTTCCAGGTTCATCTCCTTTTCGACTTCCGATTTGCGTTTTTCAATTTTTTCCTTTTGTTCCTCTACGGCAGTGTACATAGAATCCAAAACCGCATTGTACCGGTTTTTCTCCTGCAACGTTTTTTTCAGTTCCAGGAGTTCCTTTTCTCCGCCGTGCAAAATGGTTTCTTCCACGCAGAACCCTTCTTTCCGTATCTGTCATTTATTCCGGACGAAATCCTTCAAAAATGAACAGTTCAAATTTCTTGCGGTTTTTATCCAATTCTTCCTGAGAACGGATAGTCCACGCCACCGCAGTAGCACCAAATAGTTTGGTTAAATTTCTGCTGATATTGTTGGCAGACTTGTGAGAATATGCTACAAAATCAGGACGCCCCAGTACATTGACTAAAAGCATGTGTACCAGCCATTCCGAAATTCCTTCTTTCTGCCCTTCCTTTTTAAAGTTTGCAGAAAGCTGGCCTCTTACCACATCCGGACGGTTTTTCCTATACCAGTGCACCGCAAACGGATGAAAGGACTCCATGCAGTACTGTCCCCGGTAATTTTCAAATTCCTTATTTGCAAGTTCGCAAATTCTCGTTTTAGAGTCTACCATCTTAATCTCCATAATGAGCGGCACTTTACCGTCAATAATCTTTAGTACATCGGAAAATAACGGTATTGTTTCATCCGAGTTCAGTAGGCGAAGCTTCTGCAACTCCTCATAAGTCATGGAATTCACCTTGGCATCCACACCGCAGACTCTCTTTAAATTAGCATCGTGAAATACTACTACCTTTTCGTCTTTGGTAAGCTGCACATCCAATTCAATGCCGTAACCGTGTTCCACCGCAAGTTTCATTGCCTTTGCTGAGTTTTCCGGTGCATCCGACTTATTATCGTGAAAACCACGGTGGGCATAATACCATCCCTTAAACTCATGCATTGGCCGCGGCAACACCCGTGGCATAATTGCCAGAAAATATAAAATTGAAATTATCACAAGAACATAAGCTGCTACCGTCATTTTTATTCCTCTGCATCAAAATATAGTAAAAAGGGAGACCACAGCGAAAATCGTATGGTCTCCTTTGGATTTGCACTTATGTAAGCTGATTACTTACTGATAAACTTTTCAAATACCCAGATAACAAGGCAAGCACCGACAACGGAACCTACAAAGCCAAGCCAGCCCGGAAGAATAAGTCCTGCAACAACACCACCAAGGATACCCATGATAGCATTACGGATAAAGCCACCCTTGCTCTTCATAATGATGCCTGCAACCCAACCTACTAATGCGCCAATTAAAATTTCGATAATAATATCAATCATTTTTTAATCTCCTTTCATTACGTATTGTAGTCATTGTAGCATTTTTTGAACATATTTTCAACTACAATCCGTGGGTTTTCCATATTTTTTTCCGTGATTTTCCCAAAACGAGTATAATTATCGGTTGAGAAATCAAATAATTTATGGTATACTAAAAGTTGTTTTTGAAATGTAAAACTAACCACAAACATGCCGCACTTTGCGGAGAATGAGGGGCCTTATGCAAATCGGATTTGATAACGACAAATATCTAAAACTGCAGTCAGAACACATTATGGAACGTATCGGAAAGTTCGACAACAAGTTATACTTGGAATTCGGCGGCAAGTTATTTGATGACTTCCACGCATCCAGAGTACTTCCGGGCTTTGCCGCAGACAGTAAGCTCCAAATGTTAATGAAGGTGGCAGACCAGGCAGAAATTGTCATGGTCGTCAGCGCCGATGATATTGAAAGAAACAAAATACGCGCAGATCTCGGAATTACCTATGACGAAGATGTCATCCGATTAATTAATGAGTTCCGGTCCCGCGGTCTCTATGTGGGCAGCGTGGTTCTTTCCATGTTTGCAAACCAGATTAGTGCCACCAAGTTTCAAACCCGTTTGGCAAAAATGGGCATTCCTGTTTACCATCACTACATGATTCCGGGTTACCCTACCAATGTTCCGTATATTGTCAGCGATGAAGGCTTCGGCAAAAATGATTACATCGAAACTACCCGTCCGCTGGTGGTTATCACCGCACCGGGTCCGGGCAGCGGCAAAATGTGCACCTGCCTTTCCCAGCTTTATCACGAACACAAACGCGGTATACGTGCAGGTTACGCAAAATATGAGACCTTCCCTGTTTGGAATCTCCCGCTGGATCACCCGGTAAACTTAGCCTATGAGGCAGCTACCGCAGACTTAAATGACGTTAACATGATTGACCCATATCACTTAAAGGCTTACGGTGAAACCACAGTAAACTACAACCGTGACGTGGAAATTTTCCCTGTTTTAAATGCCATGTTTATGAAAATTTACGGGACAAGCCCTTATGCTTCCCCAACCGACATGGGTGTTAATATGGCAGGTAACTGCATTTTCGACGATGACGCCTGCCGGGCTGCTTCCCATCAGGAAATTATCCGCCGCTACTATCAGGCGTTATCCGGCGTAGCAGAAGGAACCAGAAACCAGGAAGAATTGAATAAAATCAACCTGATTATGAGTCATGAAAACTTATCTCCTGCCGACCGTCGTCCGGTGGCACCTGCCCTGGAACGGGCCGCAAAAACCGGTGCTCCTGCCGTTGCTATTGAATTACCTGACGGCACCATTATTACCGGAAAAACCGGTGACTTACTTGGTGCCAGTGCCGCCGCATTAATGAATTCCTTAAAATATCTTGCAGGAATTCCGCACGAATTAAAGGTTCTGTCTCCGGAGTCCTTATCTCCGATTCAAACTTTAAAAACCGGATATCTTGGCAGTAAAAATCCGCGTCTCCATACCGACGAAATGCTCATTGCCCTCTCTGCCAATGCTGCCGTAAACGAAGAAGCTTCTTTGGTATTACAGCAGTTATCCAAGCTTAAGGGCAGCCAGGTACACTCCAGCGTAATCTTATCCTCCCAGGATAAAAAGATTTTCAAAAAGCTGAAATGTGACGTAACCAACGAGCCAAAAAGTGTATAAATAGTTTTTCCTATAAAAGCAGCAAAGAGTTCCGCCAAAGCGGAACTCTTTTATATTAATATTCTTTATAAAAGTCATCTTTTAGTTCGGAAACTGCCAAATAGCACTCCTTACCATAAAGCAGACTTGCAGGAACTCTCCATGGCTTGCCATAGTAAAAATTATCTGCCAGCATCTCATTGTCTGCAGTATAAAGCTGCAGTACGTCGCCTACATTCGGAATCTCCACAAAGCCTTCGGCACCGGTTACAGAAATCTTGCTGTAAGATACCCTTCTTGGCCCGTTAAACTGTAACTGCTCCATGTACTTTGGCTCAAACGGAATACCATCTACCGGCTCAATTTTGATTTCTGCCTGATGATACGCACTTCCCGTTGTCTGCTTTTCAAAGGAGCTTCCATTCCAGCAAAAATATATATGCTCACCCGGTGTTGCTGCGCAAATTACTCCATCCTTATAAATCAGGTCACACTCTGCACCCAGGTAAACCTTTCCTTCCAGTTTACGCAGATATTTTGCCAGCTCCCACTTTATAGTTACGATTTGAATATCACCTACAGAAAGCACGGTGTTACCTCTTCCGTTTTCCGTCAGAGCATCTCTTCCTGCAAATTTATATTCTGCTTTAATTCCCGGAATTTCCGCAAAGAAATAGGTAGTTCCGCTCTTACAGATTGGCTGGGCCGTAGCATATTCTAATTCTTCTTCGCCAAGTTTAATGCCAAATGGAAATACAAAAGCCACATCACCCTTCACATCAAAAGCAGGGAACTTTACACTGCCGGTATTAATCACCACGTCATGCACATCATTTAGCTTTGCCAGACGCTGGTAATGGTTTATAAAGACAAATCCGCCCTTACCGTCAGTACGCATGCTGTATCTTAATGAATCCATGTCTTCTACGGAAACGGAGGTTTCACTGTCCACTGTGGTCATCGGAGCCAGAATATGGCCAAAATCCCGGGCGAACAAGTGGAGCAAATTGGTTAAGCGATACTGTTCTCTTAGCTCGCCATACTCCGAAATCATGGTTTGGAAGTCATAAGAAAGGATGCTGTAATCGTTTGGATAGCCCGTTGCTTTGCTTTCCTGAAACGTGGACAGCTTACCGATTTTATTGATGCCTCCCACATACATATAGTAACCAATCAGATTATTGCCGGAGCCCAGCTTGCAAAGAGACATGGCATAAATGTCCATGCCTTTGATTAACGGTCTGCGATGATGTGTCACCTGCATGCCGCCACCCAATTCACAGGTTGCAAACGGATAACGCTCGTAAGGAAGGCGCCAGCCATCTTCATCGGACGCCTTAATTAAATCCACACCAACAGCGGAGTCATTTCTCATCTGGTTAAAAGCATAATGCGGAGATAACGGAAGTTTCTCTGTGGTGTCTGCCCACGGTGCCTCCGGATAAGCTGCAAATACCGGCACCACCTCATCCACCGGAATTTTGGCACCATACTGACTGTTCCAGCCGGTGACGGTGTAAAGCGGCGCTTCATATCCGATTTCCAGTGCCATGTTCTTTAATGCCAACAGATGCTCTGCGTTGTCCACCAGTTCGTTTTCAAACTGGATACCGATAATGTTACCGCCATCCTTATAAAACAGACCTTTGACCTGTTCAAAAATCTTTTCGTAAAAAATTCTTGCCTTTTCCATGTACTGCGGATTATTGTCACGAAGCGGATAGGACTTCTTCATTAACCAGTCCGGAAATCCTCCGTTTCTGCACTCACCGTGGGCCCAAGGCCCGATACGGATAACTACTTCCAGACCTACCTTTTGGCATTCTGCAATAAAGGCACGGATGTCCAAATCGCCGCTAAAGTCAAACTGTCCTTCCGTTTCCTCATGATAAATCCAGAACAGATACGTTGCCACCACCGTAACACCGCCGGCTTTCATTTTGCATAACACATCATTCCAGTGTTCGCGGTTACAGCGGGCAAAGTGAAATTCGCCCATAACACCAATCCATGGCACCTCATTTTTTGTAAAATACAGATTCGTCACATCAATGCGGTTGCCGCTGTTATCCGCGCCCCCGACCTTAATATGATTTTTTATTATCTTTTTTTCCTCATATTTCTGAAATTTGTATTCCATATCTTTCCCGCTTTTCTCTCTTTCATTTCTGTAAAATATAACAAAAGGGAACATTTATATGCTATAAATGCTCCCTTTAATTCTAGCCCAGCTTTGCGATTTGGTCAATACCTAAAGACAGGAGTACCGCACCTGCTTCCGTCTTTAAGCCATGTTTCTTATTGATTGTTTCCATAATGGTATTCCGCTGTGTGGTAGGAACTACCATGGCGATAATTTCCTTTTCGCCCTCCTGCATGCTCTCATACATGCCATCCAGTTCTTCCACACCCATAAAACGGGAACGGATAATGGTGCCGCCTCTTGCTCCGGCGGCTCTTGCTGTATTCATAACCTCATCGGTATTACCCTGATTTACCATTACCAAAACCAGGCTATTTGCTACACCCGCATCCATATCGCTTCCTCCTCTATTTTCTGCGTCACCCTGACGCTCTAAAACAGTTGCTACCACGTTGTTAAGTCCCGTGAGGGGCATAGAAAACACAATACCCTTTTCACGAATATTCCTGAGACTGTCGGTAAGTCTTGTCATCAAACGCTCCGCATTTACCCGGGAAGCCAGACTGAAAATAACATCTTTCTCTGCCGAACCGATACCAAGTACATCTAATAAATCGGAAGAGGCAGTTCCAATACCAACGCTTCGGAAATTAAAATTCACATTATGCTCTGCATAAAATTTTGCCAGATCATTGCCCTGACCACGTTCCACAAAGCTGATGATCAGCTTCATTGCTCCGGGTTTACTCATAAGCCCCCTCCTTTCTAATTTTCATCAAAGAATACAATACAATCGTCCAGATGCTCCAAAGAAATCTGCTGATGCTTTGCCAGCTTCTTCTTAAGCTTACTGTATAGACCCATTAACTGAATGGTTAAGAGCGGTGTCATGGCAACCATGGCTACAATACCAAATGCGTCTGTTAATATATTGCCGCCTGCTGCTTCACAGGCACCCATGGCAAGCGGAAGCAGGAAGGTGGTGGTCATCGGACCACTGGCTACACCACCGGAGTCAAAGGCGATACCGGTGAAAATCTGTGGTACGAAAAAGGTCATAATCAAGGAAATTGCATATCCCGGTACTAAGAAGTACATAATATTTAAGCCGGTTAAAATACGCAGCATTGCCAGACCGACAGAAACCGCAATACCGATGGAAAGTGCAGTCCCCATGGATTTTTGGGAAATGGAACCGTTGGTGATTTCTTCAACCTGTTTGGTAAGTACACGTACTGCAGGCTCGGCCTTTACGATAAAGTAACCGATCAGAGCACCAATCGGGATAAGCAGAAACGGTGTGCCTCCTCCTGCCACAGACTGTCCGATGAACTGACCGGCAGGCATAAATCCCACATTAACGCCGGTTAAAAACATAACGAGTCCGATATATGTATACACAATACCTAACGCAATTCGAAGAATCTGATGCTTGTGGAATCGTCTGGAAATTGCCTGAAAAATTAAAAACATAATAACAATCGGAATGATGGCCACCGCCACTTCCTCTGCGTAAATCGGGAATGCTTTTAAAAACTCTCTTGCCACCTCTTTGGTAGTATCCAGCTCCACCAGGGAAACCGGAGTATAAGACGCATCCTGTGGCTTATAGCAAATGCCCAGAATCATAACCGCAAGGATTGGCCCCACACTGCAAAGAGCAGTAAGACCGAAGCTGTCGGTGCTGGAATTTTTATCGCTTCTTACGGAAGCCATACCAATACCAAGTGCCATGATAAACGGAACCGTGATAGGTCCGGTGGTCACACCGCCGGAGTCAAAGGATACCGGAACAAAGTTCTTTGGAATAATAAAAGCCAAGATAAATATGATTACATAAAAGAATACCAACAGGTAAGACAGCGGTATCTGTTTTTGGATACGGAACTGGGACAGCATAAGAAACAGGCCGACGCCCACTGCCACGGTTAAAATGAGCACCATATTCGGAACGGAAGATACCTGCTCCGCCAGTACGGTTAAGTCAGGCTCTGCAATAGTAATTACCACACCCAGGACAAAGCAGACCGCCAACGGTATCAGCTGTTTTTTTGCCTTGCTCATCATCACACCGATGCCTTCACCCATTGGAATCATGGACATATCTACGCCCAGGGTAAAAAATCCCATACCAAAAATAAGCATCAATGCTCCGAAAAAGAATAAGGTCCATGTTCCCGGAGTCAGTGGTGCTATACTGATACTCAGAATCAATACGATAGCCGTAATCGGCAGCACGGCGGCGATTGATTCATACACTTTTTCCAGTAATAATTTATTCTGTCTCACACACATCGTCCCCTTTTCTACTTTAATTTAGCAATATACTATTTTAGTATACATAATGTAAAACACAAAAGCAATTATCTTTGCCAAATCTTTACCGAAATTTAGGCAGACGAAAAAGGAGTGGCTCTACACCACTCCAAGCAACGTTCCTATCCAATATATAAATCCTAATACCCAACTGGATAAAACTCCAAACAAAATTACAGGTCCCGCAATGGTAAAAATTTTGCATCCCTTGCCGTAAACTTCGCCTTCTACCCCAAACTCAATAGCAGGAGCCGCCACCGAATTGGCAAAGCCGGTAATCGGCACCA
>JAZQJL010000129.1:0-2813 GCA_045541595.1 Lachnospiraceae bacterium
GAACGACATGGCTACGATCCGACTTGACACCGTCTACAAATACATTGCCCGCCATAATATATGCTTTTGCTTTTTCTCTCGACTCTGCCAGATTACGCTTTACCAGCAGAACATCCAGACGTTCTTTTGCCATTGGTTATAAAACCTCCCTGATTCTCTGATACAAATCATCTTCCTTAAGACCATACAAATCCCGCAGGGTCTGTTGATCACCGTGCTCAATAAAGCAGTTGGACAGTGCCCCCGCCACAAGCCGCGCCGGCACGTTTTGTTCCGTTACAAGGGCGGCTACCCGCTCTCCGAAGCTTCCTCTTGCCACATTTTCTTCCAACGTTACTAAGACATCATAGTGCATTGCCAGACGGAGCATGCATTCTTCATCCATCGGTGCCACAAATCTTACATTTGCAATGCCAACGGAAATTCCCTCTGCTTCCAGTCGTGCCTTCAATTTGTAGGCCAGGCTGACCGTATTTCCCACTGCCGCAAAGGCCACCGACTTTCCTGCCACGTTGACTCCTGCATCCTCTAACAGTTCTGCCTTTCCCTGCACAATTTCCGCCACCGGTAAGCCGTCCGTTTCCTCTGAAGTTCCTCTCGGATACCGCACTGCCACCGGAAAATCGCAGGAAGATGCGTAAAACAGCATATCTCTAAGCTCCGTTGTGCTCTTTGGTGCCATAACCGTTAAATTCGGAATATGGGCCAGATAGGATAAATCAAATACACCCTGATGGGTCTCACCGTCTTTTCCCACAATGCCTGCCCTGTCCACGGCAAAGGTTACCGGAAGATTTCCGATACAGACATCATGAAGAATCTGGTCATAGGCTCTCTGTAAAAAGGTGGAATATACTGCCACCACCGGATGATACCCACCTGCCGCCATGCCTGCAGCAAATGTAACTGCATGCTCTTCGGCAATTCCCACATCAAAAAACCTGTCGGGATATTTTTTTGCAAATTCCGTCAGGCCGGTTCCTGTCGGCATTGCCGCAGTGATTCCGACAATTTTATTGTTTTGCGCGCCCAGCTCCAGCATGGTTTTGGAAAACATTTTTGTATAGGATAATCCTTTAGATGGCCGCAGGGTCTCTCCTGTTTTCAAGGCGAAAGGCTCCACTCCGTGAAAATTTCCCGGATCCTGTTCTGCCGGTCCGTAACCCTTTCCTTTTTTGGTGACCACATGTATCAGCACTGCTTTTTGCATCTTTGCCGCAGTTTCCAGCGCCCTTGTCATCTGCTCAATGTCATGACCGTCAATCGGTCCGATATAGGTAATGCCCAGGTCTTCAAAATACATGCCGCCAATGAACAGATGCTTTAACGAATCCTTGGACTGTTTTAACTTTTTCACAATTTTGGTACCCACCGCCGGAAGCTTGTTCAACACCCCTTCCAGATTGCCTTTAAAACCGGTGTACGCAGTGTTGGAACGGATTTTTGCCAGGTAATTTGCCATGCCGCCGACGTTTTCGGAAATAGACATATAATTGTCGTTTAAAATAATAATCAGATTACTGTCTAATTTTCCCATGTTGTTTAACGCTTCCATGGCCATGCCGCCGGAAAGGGCACCGTCCCCGATTACCGCCACGATTTTCTCATCACCGCCGGATAATTTTCTGGCATGGACCATACCGTTAGCCAAAGATAGGGAGGTGGAACTGTGACCGGTATCAAACGCGTCGCATTCGCTTTCTTTCCGCTTTGGGAAACCACTCATACCCTGGTATTCGCGCAAGGAAGAAAATCCTTCTTTACGTCCGGTCAGGATTTTGTGGACATACGCCTGATGTCCCACATCCCAAATCAGCTTGTCCTTTGGAAAATCCAAAAACAAGTGCAGGGCCATGGTAAGCTCCACCGCACCCAGATTAGACGCCAGATGTCCGCCATGCTCCGATACCCGGTGCAAAAGAAAATGCCTGATTTCCTTTGCTAGACGGTTATACTGGGCGGGACTGATTTCCTTTATATCATTTGGTTTATTGATTCTGTCTAAAATTCCTGCCATGTTAGTTCTCCCTTACGGTTAAGTAAGTAATTAACTCCTGTAAATACGGACTGCCGTTTATTTTCTTTGCCAGCTCCACTGCTTCTTTTGAAAGCTGCTTCACGGTTTTTGAAGAAGCTTCGATTCCATGTAAGGTCACGTAGGTAGTTTTCTGATTTTTTTCATCACTGTGTACCGGCTTGCCAAGCTTGGCTTCATCACCGGTCAAATCTAAAATATCGTCCTGAATCTGAAATGCCATGCCGATATTTTTTGCCATGCGCTCCACAAGAGAAAGTTCCTCCTCTGTTGCGCCACCAAGAATAGCTCCAATCATCATGGAAGCTTCTAAAAGTGCACAGGTTTTCAATTCATAAATAAAGGTGATTTCCTCTTCTGTTAAAGCCTCTCCGGTCTTTTCCACGTCCACCACCTGACCGCCAATCATACCGAAAATGCCGGCCTTGGTGCCAAACACCTGTAATGCTCTGGCCACCTGTACATCCTGTTTTGGATTCTTACCACCGGTAAAGGCCTTACATGCAGTTTCAAAAGAATAGTTAAGGAGTGCATCTCCCGCGAGAATTGCCATATCCGCCCCATATTTTGCATGAGTAGTCAGCTGCCCTCTGCGGTACATGTCATTGTCCATATCCGGTAAATCATCATGCACCAGGGAATAGGTATGCAACATTTCCATGGCAGCCATAAACCGCTCCACCTGCCCAAGTTCGCCCTGCGGAGAAAAACAGCGGTATACTTCCGCCATCATCATGGGCCGAAGTCGCTTTCCTCCAATGGTAACACTGTATCTCAT
>JAZQJL010000130.1:0-13946 GCA_045541595.1 Lachnospiraceae bacterium
CCATTGTTGTCACCGTGAACCATGATTACCGCACCGATGAGACGGGTGGTCATGCCCCAGGATGTCTGATGTACATACTGTAACTTATTTTCCTTATCGGTATACTGAATATCAAACGCCTTGGCAAAACCGTCACCGAAGTTATGACTGGTACCGGACTGCAATGCCTTACCGTCGTGCATAAGAGCCTCAATAGTGTAGGTGTCCTTTGCACCTGCAAACTTTTCCTTCTCTGTCTTCTGGCCGCGAACCATTGGAATGGCCAGTGTATCTTCACAGAAATCTGCGTAGAGATTTAACATCTGGATAGTTCTCTCTTCCGCCTCTTCTGCGGTTGCATGAGCGGTATGACCCTCCTGCCATAAAAATTCCATGGAACGAAGGAATGGTCTTGTGGTCTTCTCCCAACGAACAACGGAACACCACTGGTTATATACCTTTGGTAAATCTCTGTGAGACTCAATGATTTTGGAGTAAAAATCACAGAACAATGTCTCAGAGGTAGGTCTTACGCACATTCTCTCCTGCAGCTTTTCACCACCGCCATGAGTAACCCATGCTACTTCCGGTGCGAAACCTTCTACGTGATCCTTTTCCTTGTTTAACAGACTTTCCGGAATGAACATTGGCATGTATACGTTCTCCACGCCGGTTGCCTTAAAACGGGCATCCAGCTCCTTCTGGATTAACTCCCAGATGGCATAACCGGTCGGGCGGATAATCATACAACCCTTAATACCGGAATACTCTACTAATTCGGCTTTCTTCACAATGTCGGTATACCACTGTGCGAAATCCACATCCATAGAAGTGATAGCTTCTACTTGTTTCTTCTCTTTTGCCATGATAAAATCCTCCTTTTTTCTTTTTCAGGATACAAAAAGGTCCCTTTTGCATCCTATGATACAAAAGGGACCGAAATATCGGCGGTACCACCCTAATTAGTCAATCAAAGTACGACTGACTCTCTCTCCTTGTCTTTATCGCAGACCTACGCTACATTTTCATGCAGGGCTCCAAGGCAGGTTCCAAAACAACTGTGGGAAGCTTTCACCAACCGCTTCTTCTCTGGACACACATTGATTTGTACTATTCCTTTTCTACGCCACGTTACTTATGTTTTATTATTTTATTCCGCGGCAAGAAATTTGTCAAGCGAAACCTTTACTCCTCCGGTCCCAAATAGGACTTTGGAAGTTCGCCACGGTATATCACAATTTTCTGCAGTACCAGGCCCGCATCAATGCCGTAAAAGCGGAGCTTATGGGCACCGGCCGTCAGCGGCAGCCTGCTTTCCGTAATATGGGCATTGATTTCCACTGCATGGCTCCACTGCGGTTCCCAACAGTCTCCGGCAATGTATCCCTGCGGCAGGGCATTTACCACAGTTACTTCCCCGTCATCTGCCTGCACTGCATAACGAAGTTCCACCTTGTCGCCGTCCAAGTGATTACTTGGTGCCAGGTATGCGCGAACGGTGTATTCCGACGTTTCTCCTGTCACAAAGTCGTATTCCAGATAGGGCAGGTGTTCCACGCTGCCAGTGGCATCAAACTTCCCTGCCGGCTCCATGGTAATCGGAAATACCTTGGCGGAAGCATCGGAGCGTCCATAATTCGGAATCACCTTAAATTGCGCAGCAAAGATTTTTTCCTGCGGACCATCCTGTTCTCTTACAACCACCGGAACGTTTTCCGAAAATGCGTCTGCCTGCAACACCACATAGCCTTCCTGACGGACAAACTCCGTTTCCATCAGCTCTTCTATCAATACCTCCTTGTCAAACGGGCAGGCAACCTCCGGAAGAATCACCGGCGTTGGCGGAGCACAATTCTCCGCATTCCATGCCACGTATCCCAGATGAGGCTGACTCATCATTTTATTCCACTTGCCGCCGGACATTTCCTCGTTGTAGTGGCGCATCAGCTCTCTGTCTTTTGCAAGGGCTTCTTCCACCAGTGCCGCAAAGCCATTGGTTCTTACGTCACCCCGTTCTGCATAATAGCGGTTGTATGCAGAATATATGTACAGCGCCACCACATTGGCAGAGGCAACCGTCGGATAGTATACCAGCTGTTCAAAGGCATCCTGCAGTTCTGCCGGAATCTCTTCCTTGCAAACCTCGGCGCCCTCCATCAGAAACAACGCAAAATCCAGCATCCCCTTAGCTTCGCCAAAATTTTCAATACTGTAAATATTCTCCCGCATATATTCCGGCTTACAAATGGCATTTAACTTGGAATAGCCTGCCAGCAGTCCCGCCATCTGGGCCTTAAGCACCTCTGATACCCCATGAGAAAACTGCTGCTTAACAAACTGCAGATAATAGTCTCCCGGAGTGACGCTGCCGTTGGTTCCGTACTTGTCAAAATCGTAGGCCAAATCCATGTAGTAGGAAATCTGCAGTTCCATCGGCTTTAAATCGCCTACGTTTACAATCCAGATGTCTCTGACGCCGCAGTCATAGGTTTGGGACAGCTGCTCCCAGGTCTTTTCCAGCTGCATGACGTTCAGCCACATATAGCCTCTCGGACCGCCGTTATAATCAAAATGATAGTACATACCCCAGCCGCCCTTACGGTTCTTTAATTTTTCCGTAACCGGCAGGGAACGCACATTACCGTAGTTATCCTCACAAAGCATAATAACCACGTCATCCAAAGGAGACGTGCCGTCCGAAAGCTTCCAGTCTTTTAACCCTTCACTAACCTCGTCGCCGTTCCAGTACTTTTCCACTTCTTTATAAACCACCAGCATCTTTGGCGCATCTGCAAGACCTTCTGCCGCCAGCCGGGCCTTCTGGGTTAAAATAATATCTTTTAACAAATCAATATTGTATTGCAAACCGCCCTCTAAGGCCGAGTCCGCCTCTCCCCGCATGCCAACGGTAATCACGCTTTCGTACGGCTTGTTACGCTTAATACCGTCTTCCCAGAACTTTGAGATTCCTTCGCGGTTCACCGCAAAATCCCAGTTGTACTTGTCCGTATACTGCTGCCAGAGATGACGCCATTCCTCCCCGGCGCGGCACATCGGCTCATGGTGGGAGGTTCCCATTACCACACCGTATTCGTCCGCCATACGGATATTGTCCTGCGGGTGCTCACTGCCTTCTTCGGAAAAGATATTGCCCCACATGGCAGGCCACAGATAGTTGCCCTTTAATCGCAAAATCAATTCAAACACATGACAATACATTTTGTCATTTAAGGCACCGAATTTACCATAGGCCCATCCCGTAAAGGATGGGGATTCATCATTAATAAAAATACCTCTGTATTTTACGGACGGCTCCTTCGACACGGTTTCCAATTCTTCTTTTGTAAGTTCCAGTATTTCTTTTTTTGCCGGTGTGACATCGGCAAACCATACCCACGGACTGACGCCAATCAGTTCAGACAAGCGGTAAATACCGTAAATGCAGCCTCTCTTATCGCTGCCGGAGATCAAAAGATTGCCGTCCGCCAGTTTTGTGGCATAGCATTCCCACTTGCCGTCAATTTCTGCAACATCCAGGAAACCTGCTTCCACCGCCCGGGAAATCACCGGATTCTCTGTCATGGTTCCCACCACCAGGGCAGGACCCGTCAGCTCCGCAGCCGAAGAAACCAGTTCCGGCTTCTTACCTGTTACAAGAAAAACATCATTAGCAAAATTTTCTGCCGCAATACGGATACCCTGATAGCCTGTATCGGCCGGATCTATGTAAATTTGTGTCGGACTCTCTCCGACCAAGGAAAAAATTTCACTCATTTCCTGTTTCCTCCGTTATCTGCGCTGCGGCACTCTGGTCAAATCCGCAAAAATCTGATTCATTTTAGCTTTCACAAAGTCCCGCTGGTCTTCCTTCACCAGAAAGTACATATAAGAATCGATTAAAAATTCCTGGGATAAGCCCCGTCCTGCAATCTTAAAATTCACGTACCCCCGCTCAATGTAGCTGTCAATTTCTTCGTTGTTGATAAAGGCCGGGCGCTTCATGCACTCGGAAAAGCCCCGCTTTGCATTCTGATGCGGACACTGGAAATACGTATCCTTATCAAACTCCAGCTGGGAAAGAGACTCTGCACGGTAGTGCTCTGCCCGCTTTGGGCAACCCGGTGTACAAATTTCGTTTACCAGGATTTCCACACGGTCTGCCACCGGCTCCAGCTCCTTTAACACGCCCTCATCATGATTTAAGTCATAGTCCAGTACTACCAGATGATAGTCCTTCTCCAGCTCTGCCTTAATCTCCGCAAGATCCACAATACGTTTTGTGGTAGACGAGATGATCGGATACTTCGGGTATTCCTTCCGGATATAGGCTTCCAGGGACGGACGGTTTACCAGTACCTGGTTCTTTCCGTTATCCGCCAGTTTCATAATCATGTTGCAAAGCGTGTCCTGATTATGCTGTTCTTCCAAAAGGGAGTTTGTCCAGGTAAAACGCACCGGAATCCCCCTGGAATTATACATTTTGATAATTTTGTCAATATCGCCTTTAAAGGCAGTGCCAAACACCGCACGGCCGCCGTTCCAGATGGCGCCCGGAAACGTGCCGTACACGGAACCGATTTTATATCCGTCCTTAAATTTGCTTGGATAGTCCTTCATTAAGTTTATTAAAATCTGGTTGATCAGACGGAAATTACATAATCCCGGCAAATGCCAGTATACTTCCTTTGCCATATCTCTTCCTCCTTACGGCCATACTCCCGGTCTTGGTTTCATTACGTTGATTACCCTGCTTGCCGCAAGATTATTTAACAGCTGGATACGCACATATCCCTGATGCTCCGGTTTAATCAGATAGTAGCAATACATCTCTACCAGGGCAAAAAGATTCGCCGTTCTGCCCTCCAGCTTAAAGTTATTAAATCCCATTGGCAGATACTTTTCGTAAATGTCCTCCGGCGATACAAAGGTCGGATATCCCTGAATATCGTACAGGCAGTTCCTGTCACCATACTCACACTTCCACGGAATACCCGGAATCCGTTTATCTTCGGAACGTCTTCTGTTTTCCAGCTCAATGCGGTGATTCTGCGCAATGTTTTTGTAATGGTCGCCCCGGCGCGGACAGTTCGGAATACAGAGGGAATTCACCAGCACCTCGCACTTTTCCGGCTTGCTTACCTGTTTTAAGAGCTCCCAATTATTGTTCATATTGTAATCCAGTACAACCAGATAATAGTCTTTTTCAAGTTCTTTATTTAATGCATCAATGTCCCGGATTTCTTTGCAGGTGGAACTATTGATTTTAAACTTCGGATAAGTTTTACGAATATAGTCTTCCAGAATAGGAGATACCACCAGTACCTCGTTCATTCCGTTGTCTGCTTCCTGCATGCAGAAATTACAGTAAAAGTCTTCTAAATCTCCCTTTTCAATTAAAGGATTGGTATAGGTATAACGCACCGGTACTCCCTGTGCATTGATATTTTTTATTACATTTCTTACATACTGGGTATCGCATTGATCACCCACGACAAGTCTTCCGCCTGCCCAAAGGGAAACCGGAAACTCACCAAAAAAGGACGCAATTTTTACTCCTTCCCTGAAATACTCCGGCTTTTGCTTTAGCAGGCTGAGTATCAGCATATTTAACGGATAATTGTATCTGAGTCCTGGTAAATGAAAATTAACGTCCATAATATCCTCCAACTTTTCAGGCCCGTGGCCTTTTCTTTATACAAAACAGGGAATGGTACCCGGAAATACCATTCCCCATTCTTTAGTGAATCAGTTTTCTAACCGAGTCAGTTTATTTATTTGTTTGCATCCTCAATTGCAGCAGCCCAAGCTTCTCTTAACTGCTCTGCCTTCTGAGCAGGTGTATATACAATACCCTCTGCATTATTGGCTGTACCAATATTATAAAGAATGTCATTACCAAGGTCAATACCGGAAATCATTAAGTGATGCATCAGTTCTGCACCATTATGTAACTTCTGGAGTGTTAAGTCTACGGATTCGGTATCGCACATAGCGTTGTAGTACGAACCCTTCCAAGCTTCATCATCATCTTCGAAACCTGGAACAGGCTGTGTGTAAAGGTCATATGCGAAAGCAATCTTCCATGCCTTGTCTTCATCATAGCAGTTAGGAATTACTAAAACGTTATCTTCATAGAAGCTGATGTAATCGGAAGCGCTAGGTCCCTTAGGGAATAATAAGCAGCCGAAGTCATCTTCCATACCCGGTAAATCCTGACCCGCGCCATATGCCTGGTAAGTGAAGAATACTGCCTTACCGTTCTTGAACTCGTTCAGGAAGTAGTTCCATTCGCCGCCTTCCGGCTTTGGCATTTCATAGGTCTGCATCATTCTGGTAGACCAGTTTAATGCTTCGATAGTTTCCGCGGACTCTAAGTCATTGAAATACTTACCGTTTGCATCCTTACCAATGAAGGAACCGCCGTTCGCGAAAACGGCCTGCTTATGGAATTCCGCACTCTGCTGAACCATTGCCCATACGTCAACGATACCGTCTGCATTGGTATCCTTCTGAACCTGCTTACAAACTTCTTCGAACTTCTCCCAGGTCCATTCGCCCTTTTCCTGCCACTCATAAAGCTGGGCAGGATCGATACCGGCTTCGGTTAATAATCTCTTGTTAAAATAGATACATCCTCTTGGTTCAGGGTCGGAACCTCTCATGCCGTAGATGGAATCTCCCTGTCCCATCAGTACGTGTACACCACTTCTCCACTTTTCTTCTGTGAAGTCTAAGCAGTCTAAGGTTGCCAGGTCATACATAAGACCCTGATTCATTGCATTTACGATAGTACCGCACTGGCGAAGTACGAAAATATAGTTTTCATCGCCGCCGGTAGTTGCATAGTTTACGAAATCATCCGGATTGGAACCCCAACCGCCGATAGCCATTTCCTTAATGGTAAAGTTGTAGGTATCCTGGATCCAGTCAATATATTCATAACGTGCTTCATCATATGCATTGGTAGCTTCTGCTCTGGTACCATCACCGGACCACCAGTCACGGATGATAACTTCCATGCCACCTAAATCATATACGTTGCCGTTCTCATCTGTTCTTACGATATAAGATTCCGGAGTCGGAGTAGCTTCCGGTTCCTTTTCATCTGTGCCCGGTGCCGGAGTAGCTTCTGCCTCATTGTTATCCGCCGGTGCCTTTGTTGGTTCTGCGCCCGTATCGTCGGAACCACAGCCTGCCATTGCTCCCACTGCCATTACTGTTGCTAAAGAAACAGCCAATGTCTTTCTTAATGTCTTGCTTATCATTGTTTTGTCCTCCTCTTTTTTATTCTCGCCCGTCCTCCTGGTAACCGGAGATTTCCGGATGCTCCGGTTACGGACAGGTAAAATACTTGATAAAGTTAACCTTTGATACCGGTGTTTGCCAGGCTTTCCACAAAGCCCTTCTGCGCAAACAGATAAAGTACCAGCAGCGGTACGATAACCATTAACGTACCGGTGGAAATAATACAGTTGGTGTAACCAACGGATGCACCCGCCGGATTATTCAGCTGCATTTTTATGTAAGAATCCAGCATTTCTGCGATACGGCTAAGCTGAACAGACAACAGCTTGGTATTTCCAAGGAACATGTTGGAATAAAAGCTGTCGGTCCACTGCCATACAAACGCAAACAGGAAACAGGATGTTAAGATTGGCTTCGCATCCGGAAGCATAATATTGAAGAAGGTACGGAGTGTTCCGCAGCCGTCCACATATGCTGCTTCTTCCAGTTCCTTTGGCTGGTTACGGAAGAACTGGCGAATCATATAAATATACAAGCCGTTCTTTAGTCCCATACATCCCGCACTCATTAAGTAGTACGGAAGAACGGAGCCTCGCAGGTTGATGCTCTCTCCCGTTACCGCTTTAAACAGTCCAAACACATCAAAAAAGCGGAAATGCAAATGCAGGGAAGATGCAATGGTCTGCGGCGGAATTACAATTACTAAAATAACACAGGCAAACCAAAACTTCTTAAACGGGAAGTCAAATCTTGCAAAGCCGTATCCCACCAGTGTACAAATTCCCACCTGTAAAAGTGCTACTGTCAGGGGAATCAGGAAGGTGTTTTTAAATGCCTCTGCAGATCCCATAAAGAATGCTGTCAGTTCGTAGTTTGCCACCGTAAAATGTTCCGATACATTGATTACCATTCCATTATACAGGTCTTCTTCTGCCATGAAGCTGACGGAAATTTTATTAAAAATCGGTTGCAGAATCAGGAAGCACATGCCAAACAGCATTAACATTCGTACCACCCGGTAAGCATAGTCTCCTGCCACCTTTTTAAATAAATAACCTTCGCTTCGTTTATTTCTTTCCCAGAATCTGGTCCATTTACTTGTTCTTGCTTCTGTTTTAGTCATAATAGTACACCACCTTCGAAAGAATCAGTGAGCTTATGCCTATTGCCACAAGCACAATTCCAAAGTAAATCCAGGACATCGCAGAACCGGGACCGTATTTCAGTTCGCCTAACATTACTTCCTGAATCTTCTCCATAACCTGGTTGTCGGTTCTCATGCAGAAATCTACGATGGTATACACCCAGTTTACTAAGAGAAGAGGGCTGATCATCGGGAAAGTAATTTTCCACAAACTTTCCCAGGAGGTACAGCCCTCAATGGAGGCTGCTTCATACATACTCTTGGAAATTGTCTGCAATCCGGACAGGAAAATGATAATCTGGATACCGGATGCAAGTACGACATCATAAATACCGTCTACAATATCAAAAACCACGTTAAATACGCTGTTTCCCACACCGGAAATATTTAAGATCTCCTTAATGGTATCCGTGATACTGGTGCCGTCACCGCCGTTCATCTCGATTACGTCTCGCATGGAAGCCATCAGTTCGTTCTCGTATTCTACACCGATGATAACACCGGAAGATAAAATAACCGGAAGGAAGAAGATGCCGCGGACAAGTGCACGTCCTTTGAACTGCTGGTTTAGCAGCAATGCAACGAAGAAGCTGAAAATCATAATCGCAATCGTGTTAATTGCCAGACGGCCCAGCTCTTCTGTGAGTAATCGGGTGAAATCTACATCTGCCGTAAACGCACGGACATAGTTTTTTATTCCGATGAAATTGTTTTTAAAACCCTTTGCACTGATATCTACCTCAGAAAAACTCATGTACAGCGACTGGAAAAACGGTTTCACCATAAAGGCAAGGAATCCCACAATGAAAGGCGAGATAAACAAGTATCCGGCAATCGCCTTTCTTTTCTGAAGACCCTCATATTTCGACCTTCTTTTCATACTACTCCTCCTTGTGACTACCGTGTTACGGTGTAATCCCTGGCAGGTACCACCGTTCCGTCAGTTGCTGTAAAATCGTTGTAGGTATAGTTTACATATACCTTTGTTCCGTCCTCGTAAGTCGTACAGGTAACATCTGTTGCCAGACATTCATGATCTGTCATTTCCTGATTAAATACGTGGCCCAATTCACTGTTATAGCGCTGATAGGTTTCATACATATTGTCTTTGCAGGCTGCATACTCCGCTCCGAAATACTCGGTATAAAGTGTATTCTGTAAAGTGAAAGAAGTTTCCTGCATCAATGCGAAGGAAAGACCCGCACCGTATTCTGCAGACTTTAATAATTCATCCACAGGATCTTTGGTTAAGTTCAGTGCTTCTCCCACGTAATCCACGTAACCATGCAATGCCATCTGGTAGAACGGAACCGTATAGTCAATAATACTGTATCCCGCACCGCGTAAATCCATGTTGGAAATCATATCGGTATAAGGAACCGCATAATTGTTACCGTCATTTACCATTACGTTGGTATTCCCTGCAATCTCAGCAAGTTTAGCCTGCTGGTTTTCCATTACCTGCTGACGGCTTACCGGAGCCTTCTTTGTAAAGTCAGAAGATAAGTCTCTTCCGATATCCGCAAAGGAAACGCCTGCGCCGTAGGAATTTGCTTCTGCCACCAGATGATCCACCATTTCCTGAATCAGCGGTTCTTTCAGCAAATAATATTCATCCAGGTCATCTCGTTTTCCGTAGGAAGTGGTACTGTACTCAAACAGTTCCGCTTTTTCTTTACTTACAAAACGCGCTGCGTCAGTAAACACGAAGAAACCGTCAAAAAGATTACTGTCAATGGCATAGTTGGTAATACCGTCTAAATAAACCGGAATACCCAGTTCCCCTGCCGCGCTCATAAACGCTTTCAGATCTTTCTTTCCGCCCAGCTCCTTCACCACTTTGATTTTGGATAACATGGACTGCTGCATACCGCCGTTAGCCCAGCCGGTAAGCTTTACGGAAAGTTCCTGCATGCCGGAATTTTTCAGCTCCCCAAGCATGGTTTCGGCTTCTTCAAAGGTGGTCAGCGCCAGCGGTTTGGAAATCGGAACACCTAACACCTGCTTTACCTTATCTACCGCTCCCACAATTTCTACCAGAACCGGAGCTTCTGCCGTATCCTGCTTTGTGAAAGCACCTTCATAGGTTTCAAAGAGATAATCCTGATAAGCCTTTGCCATATCCGTGTAATCACCGGAGTTTACAAAGCGGTAACGCTGCACGTAAGACTCCTCCGGAAGTGTTTCTTCATATACGAACATGTCACCGTTGTATTTATCGGAAACGTCGTACTGTTCTCTCTTTGTCACTGTATATTTCGCATTTACATAATTGTAGCTGTTAGTTCTGCCGCTGATATCCGCCTGGATGGCTGCGTACGGTGCACCCTGTTCCAAAATACAGATATAAGAAGCATCTCCTTTTGCCTCACCGAACACATTGAAGTTGGTTCTTGTTTCATGAATCAGGGCATCCCTGTCCTGACACATATCCCAACCGTAAACATCGGCATAATACGGATTCTGTGCTACTTTTCCGTTATTAAAATTGATAATGGCGCCGCCGCCCTCCGGTACCAAAAGGAAGCCTTCCTCTGTGGTGCCTGCCGCTCCGAAGTACGGAAGCAGGGACAAATAGTACACCGGCTTTTCTTCCAGATACTCAAAGCTGCTGAGCGGAACCTCTACGGTAAAGTCACCGCCGTCTAACCTATAAATCACACTCATGTTATAAATCGGTTTATCGGAAGTCTTTATGGCAGTGTCTTTTTCTTTATCAACCAGATATTCTTCGTAGGTGTAACCCAGTTCTCCGAAGATGCCTTCCAGCTTTGTTTTTACCGCTTCACTTGCCGTATCACGGATTGCATAAATCACGGTGGTTTCCATCAGCGGGAAGCGCACCAGCAATTCATCCTTTATTTTTTCATCACTTTTACTGAGTTTATTGATGTCGTATTTTTTATAATACTGGGACACCATGTTCTTATTACCGCCGCTTAAGGTTGACATTAACTCGTCATAGCGTTCCTGCTCCATAACCAGCGGAATAATATATTCACGTTCCACATCACCGATGGAATAATCCACCTGAATGTAGTCCTCACCCTGCACGATTTCATACAGCTGGTTTACCATACTGAAATCATAGTTATTGTAAAGAGTATCTACACCATTGATGGTGGTATAGGTTAACAGCACCGTGGATTTTAATTTGGATTTCTCTGTGGTAAAAGCAACGGCATCGTCATCTGCATCCTGCGGATTGGAATACCATACTTCACCGGTTTCTTTTACGGTTACGGAAAACTGACTGGTTTCCGCATCCATCACAAACTTCAGCTCGTCATTTTCCATGACGTATTCTGTTGCATCCCCGGAATAACCTCTAAGTTCGATAATTCGTGGTTCCTCTTCTTTTTCCTGCCACAGCATTATCAATACTACCACAACTAAAATAATCAGAAGTGCAATCGAAGGGGCAATCAGACTTTTTAATTTACTGACAGCTGCAGCTTTAAACTCAGCTTTTCTTGTTGCTTTGTCTTTTCTCATGATTTCTCCCTCCGACACTACATTCTAAAGAGAATTTCTCTGGCAATGGATACAAAATACGCAATACCCTGGGTAATCATACTGAAGAACAGCAGCAGGATGAAAATAATAACCAGCATTGCCAACAGGGAAAATACCGTAAACAAAATGGTCTTTTTCAACGTATACTCATGAATCTGCATCATTGCCACAAGAATTAACAGGGCACACAGCACCAGAGACAGGGTACTGAGCACACTATAAAACTCTGCTTCATCCACTGTTACCATGTTACTGAAAATAATCAGCGGGAACTGAAACAGTGGGTATGGTAACATTGCATAACAAGTTGCCATATAAATCTGCTTGAGTCTTGCTTTACCGTCAAACAGGGTGGTTAATGCCCAGTTACCGATGCACCACAGTGCCAGCGGAAACAAAACGCTGGCCAAATGCATAAAAATGTTGATTTCCGGCCAATACACCTTGTTGAAAATAAAGCTTGTAAAATACAACCGACAGATTCTGGCAAGCAATGTTAAAATCAATATGGTATTTGCCACTGCCATGGAGCCTCGTCTTTCATGGGTTAAATCCCAGTAGCCGTCCATTGGGTGTGTCAAACAATAGAACGCGAATTTAAAGTTTTTAAAAAAGCGCGTATAAGTTTCTTTCTTTTTTAATGAAGCTAACATATCTGCCTCCAATTTCATTGACGTTTTATTGTTTCTTTTGTATGAAATCGCGCTGGAATATATCTGCGGTATCAATTTCGTGTTTCAGTTTTCTTATTTTTCCGATGGTAAGCGGAAGAATAATGATTACAGCAAGCACCGTAATAATTGCTACAATGTTTTCTTCTACCCATTCTTTGCGGTACTGCTTAAAAGCTTTTGAATAATTATCATCGTCCCACTTCAGTTTGAAGTAGTCCATGGCTTCATGATAGCGTTCCTGACGAAGTAAGGCACGGCCAATGCCGATATAAGCCAGGTCATAGTTACCGTTTTTATTCATTACCTGCTGCCAGCTTTCACCGGAAGCTTCGTATTCACCATCCTGGAACTGGTCAATGGCCTGATAAATCAGACTGCCGTATTCGGAAGGTGTGAATAAGGTAATGCTGCAGTTTTGCTGATCCAGTACCAGCAAATCATATCCCATATGGTCCAAAGCAATCGGCATGTTGAAATAACCGTCCATATTACCGGTACCGCCGAAAGCAAAGAGCAAACGTCCCTGATCATCGTAAGCAAACAGTCGTCCACGAACCCGGTCCAATGCCACATAGGCATCATTTTCAAATGCCGTGATGTCATTTAACAGGGACGGGCCGGACTTACCACCGGCATTTCCCCAGTGAATATCACCGATAATGTACCAGTTACCGTTACGGATTAAGATATCATCCCCCATCATGTTCAGACGGCGAATCGGATCAATTGCTCCTGAGTCTAACTCGTTTTCTGATACGTTGGTGGTACATGCGTAGATAAATCCTTCATGGTCCATGTATAAGTTATCATATTCCGTCGGAACAAAGTTTTCCATCTTGGCCAGCTGTTCTTTGGTGGCAATACGCTTCCAAATGTAGTCTGTCCAGTCATACGTAACCGGTGTTGCTCCCACAAATCCGGAGAAGACACCGTCTGCTTCAAATTTAATCAGACCTTTGTTAATGTTGATACCAACGCAATATACACGTCCGGCAGTATCAATCGCCAGCTTCTGCGGAAGGAATTCCAAATCCTGGTCAAACGTCTCGTCTGTCGGCTTCGTAAATTCCATGACATAATTTAACTCTTTATCCAGTTTTAAGATTCTGTGGTTGTTTTTATCTGCAATAAAGAGATAGTCTTCGGATACCGAAATGTCCGTCGGAGAAGCAAAGGTATTCACTTCCGCGCCAACAAACTCCGTAATAATACGATTTACCGTAAGTTCGGCTTTATCTGTTCTTTTCAGTTCCAAAATACGGTTATTTCCCGTATCACAAACATAAACATAATCTTCATAAACAAACATTCCCTGCGGAGAAGATAATTTTGTTTCCAGCCCCAGCTCCACGGTAGTAAACACTCCTGCTACCTCGTAAGCATCCGGC
>JAZQJL010000131.1:0-1736 GCA_045541595.1 Lachnospiraceae bacterium
GACATGCTGTTACCCTGAATGGTAGGAAGCATCTCAATTAACTCCTGCCAGGTATTCGGCACCTCAAGCTCCAGTTCTTCCAAAATGTCGGTACGATAGAACATCACGCTAAAGGTCTGTGTTTCCGGAACCGCATAAATATGGTCATCCAAACGATACTGACGGTAAGAACTTTCGGTATACGGTGCCAGCACTTCTTTGTAATCTGCAAACTGGGTAATATCCTCTGCTGCACCACGGAGCGCAAAGTTTACCGGCTGGTCGGCGCCAACGGAAAGAATTACATTTGGTCCTCTTCCTGCCATAACCGCACTTAAAATAGCATTTGCTTCTACAATTTCTACGTTAACCTTAATTTCGGTTTCCGGAGTAAAAGTATCGTCAATCATGGTCTTTAAAATGGTACCCTGGTCACGGCCGGAGGTAATCCATACGGTAACAACCTCTTCACCCTCTTCGTACACGTCACCCACGGCATTGTAGTCAACAACGAAGGAAGCAACAAAGGCTCTGACTTCATGGGCCATATTGTTAAAGAAATTACTTTCATCCTTTTCCGGGCTCGTTTCGGTACCGCATATTACCAAATAGTCGATGTCCAGTTTAATTTCTGACATATTTAAAATGGCCGTACCGAGAGCGGTAATGTTATCTTTAAAGTTTTTAAATTCTCTTGTGATTTTTTCCGGACGGTCTACAAAACGCTCCATCTGCTGGGCAATTGTCTGGGCAGAAGCAATCTTATCCGCCTTCTGTCCGGTGTAAGCCACGGTGTCATCTACAATCTTGTATAAACGCTTGTATTCCAAATCCATGGCTTCGATAATTTCCGGATAAACCACTTCGATGTGATAGTCACGGTATGTATCCGGATTCGCTCCGGTATATACTAAAATTTTACGATAAATCTGGTTTAATCGATAGGTAGAGTTCTGCAAATCCTGCAGAATCGGTCCCAGACCGCCGAGAGTTGCCTCCAGGCGTACAGTGTGGGTTCCGGCGGTTAAATAAAATTCGTACGGAACTTTTGAATCATTTGCCAGCATCAGGCATTCCCAGTCTGTGTCATAAGAAAAGCCGATTTCCTACATTGCCTCAAACGGAATCGTGCCATCGATGTACAGACTTCTGCAGGATACACTGCCTCGTGCATAGTTCTGACGGGCCTTAATCATAATGTTGTAATAGCCGTCTTCCGGTACGGTAAACTCCCATTCAATCCACTGACCGGAAGTTCTCCAGGCGTCACCGCCGGTATAGTTGAGGACCGTGTTCATTACACTGTATGGCTGTGTGCTTGCGGAAGCCTTGTCATACTTTGCGTACAGGGAGGACTCGGAACGTCTTACCGCATCTTCGCCCTGCAACTTAGTTCTGTAAGTAAGACCTTCTCCCTTTGCGGCCGCTCCACCCTGTGCATGATACTCTTCATAAGTTAAAGCATCCTCCACTGCTGCCAGCTTTACTGCACGAAGTACCATAGGCTCATTCACGCCCACAATGGAGAGTGTGTTTTTTCCTTTTTCAAAATAGAACTGATATGGCTCTTCTGCGTAACCCATATCATCTTTACAACATGCGGACTGCCAATCAAAAATCTCCACTTGGGCAGGACGGATTTCATTTCCCTGGTTATCTACCTTTGGCTCGTAAGCATCTGTCCAGATACGGGTAAAGGCGATGTTTTCTGCATCTGTAAACGGAAGCTCGCCGTTAATGTAAATGCTTCGTTCAAT
>JAZQJL010000132.1:0-24715 GCA_045541595.1 Lachnospiraceae bacterium
CGAGCGAACATAAATATAAATTCAAAGCCGGAGTTAATATTATGTACGGCTGTAACAATTTCTGCAGCTACTGCATTGTTCCGTATGTACGGGGCAGAGAACGCAGCAGAAAGCCGGAAGACATTCTTGCTGAAGTAAAGAAGCTGGCCTCCGAAGGTATTGTGGAAATTATGCTTCTCGGACAAAATGTAAATTCCTACGGAAAAACACTGGAAACACCGGTTTCCTTTGCCGAACTTTTAAAAATGGTGGAAGAAGTAGAAGGAATCCGTCGAATCCGTTTCATGACCTCCCATCCGAAGGATTTATCCGACGAGTTGATTGACGTAATGAAAAATTCCAAAAAGATTTGTACACATCTGCATTTACCGATGCAGTCCGGCAGTACCCGTGTGCTGAAAGAGATGAATCGTAAATACACGAAGGAAGATTATCTTAAGTTGGTGGATAAAATTAAAGCTGCCATGCCGGAAGTTTCCCTGACTACAGATATTATTGTAGGTTTTCCGGGCGAAACGGAAGAAGATTTCCTGGAAACCGTAGATGTGGTGAGAAAGACAGGATTCGATTCGGCCTATACCTTTATTTATTCCAAAAGAACCGGAACGCCTGCTGCCAAAATGGAAAATCAGGTGCCGGAGGACGTGGTGAAGGAGCGTTTTAACCGATTATTGGAAGAAATTAAGATTACTTCCGAGGCATGCGCCAACCGCTATACCGGTAAAACCATGGAGGTTTTGGTGGAAGAGGAGAACGAGCAGGGCGAAGGTATGCTGACCGGAAGATTAAGCAATAATTTACTGGTTCATTTCTACGGAGGAAAAGAATTAATTGGTAAATTAGTCCCGGTTAATTTAAAGGAATGCAAAGGGTTCTACTATATAGGGGAACTTGTATAATTCATAAATACTAGAAAATGTGTAAACAACACTTGACAGACTCCTTAAAAAAGTATAAAATTTATATGTTGTATTTTTAGAATTGGGATTACTATATCCATTTAAAAGTAATAACAAGGTTGTAGTGGCTTATCCAAGCTATTTAATACAGCAAAAATTGAATAAGGAGGTGCTCCTGTTATGGATCCGATTTTGGTGATTGTGATCGCAGTTGCAGCTGCCCTTGTTGCCGGCGTCATTGCCTGGTTTTTAGCCATCGCTTATCGTAAAAAGGTTTACGAAGCAAAAGTTGGTACAGCAGAAACCAAAGCAAGAGAAATCATTGACGACGCATTAAAGACAGCAGAAACCAAAAAGCGAGAAGCATTACTTGAGGCGAAGGAAGAGTCTATTAAGACTAAGAATGAGCTGGAGAGAGAATCCAAAGAACGCAGAGCTGAAATTCAGCGTTACGAGAAACGAGTTCTTTCCAAGGAAGAGGCAATCGACAAAAAAGCGGAAACATTGGAAAAACGGGAAGCCAAGATGAATGCAAAGGAAGCTGAGCTTGACCGCTTACGTGGTGAAGTTGAGGAAGCTCGTCAGCATCAGTTGCAGGAACTTGAGAAAATCTCGGGTTTAACCTCCGAACAAGCAAAGGAATATCTTATTAAGTCTGTGGAAGATGAAGTAAAGCATGAGACTGCAGTTCTTATTAAAGAACTGGAAAACAATGCAAAAGAAGAGGCAGATAAAAAGGCAAAAGAATATGTTGTCGCTGCCATTCAGCGTTGTGCCGCAGATCATGTGGCCGAATCTACAATTTCCGTAGTACAGCTTCCAAACGACGAAATGAAGGGTAGAATCATCGGTAGAGAAGGTCGTAACATCCGTACCTTAGAAACTCTTACCGGCGTCGAGTTAATTAACGACGATACACCGGAAGCAGTTGTTCTTTCCGGTTTTGACCCAATCCGTCGTGACGTTGCCCGTATTGCATTGGAAAAATTAATTGTAGACGGTCGAATTCATCCAGCCAGAATTGAAGAAATGGTGGAAAAGGCTCAGAAAGAAGTTGAAACCATGATCCGTGAAGAAGGTGAATCCGCTGCCCTTGAGGTAGGTGTTCACGGCATTCATCCGGAACTTATCAAACTTCTTGGTAGAATGAAGTACCGTACGAGCTATGGACAGAATGCACTTCGTCATTCTGTGGAAGTTGCCATCCTTTCCGGTTTATTAGCTGCTGAGATTGGTGTTGTTGTAAGACTTGCAAAGCGTGCCGGTCTGTTACACGACATCGGAAAATCTATAGACCGTGAAATGGAAGGAACCCATAGTCAGATCGGTGTTGATTTATGCCGTAAGTATAAGGAATCTGCCATCGTCATCAACGCAGTAGAAGCACATCACGGTGACGTGGAGTTCCAGTCTTTAATCGCTTGTATTGTTCAGGCCGCAGATACCATTTCTGCAGCACGTCCGGGTGCTAGAAGAGAAACACTGGAAGCTTATACGAATCGACTGAAACAGTTAGAAGATATTACCAACAGCTTTAAAGGAGTGGACAAGTCCTTTGCTATCCAGGCCGGTCGAGAAGTACGTGTTATGGTTGTACCGGAGCATGTATCTGACGACGACATGGTATTACTGGCAAGAGAATTGTCAAAGAAGATTGAAGCGGAGTTAGAATATCCGGGTCAGATTAAGATCAATGTTATCCGCGAATCAAGAGCAATTGATTACGCAAAGTAAAAAGAAATTAGTACATGAAAAATTCAGAAAAGTCTTTCGTTAAACGTCAGGCTTTTCTGTTTTTTTATTATAAATCAAATGTATGATAAATTTTTAAATTATTTGCAACTTTATGGTATTATTTTCGAGTAGATAGGTGAAGAGCTCTTAAATTGATAAGGAGGTTGCCGCAGATGGAAGATAACAAAATAGTAGATTTATTTCTACAACGCTCGGAGCAAGCCGTAACAGAAACCCAAAATAAATATGGTAACTATTGTTATTCTATTGCCTATCAGATTCTCGCAAATAACGAGGATGCCGAAGAAAGTGTGAATGATACCTATATAGATGCCTGGAACAGCATACCGCCCCATAAACCGGCGATTCTTTCCACATTTCTCGGGAAAATAACCCGTCGTATCTCTATTGACCGATGGAGAAGCCATAATGCAAAGAAGCGGGGCGGAGGAGAAATGCCCCTGGTTTTGGAAGAACTTGCTGAGTGTATTGAAGGAAATAACTCAATAGAACAGGAGTTGGAACAAAAACGGCTGGCAGAGGTTATCAATACTTTTGTTCGTGGGCTTCCAAACACGGAGCAGAAAGTATTTCTTTGCCGATACTGGTATATGGACTCTGTGGATTCTATATGCAAACAGTTCGGCTTTTCAGAAAGCAAGGTAAAATCCATGTTGTACCGCACCAGAGAAAAAATGAAACATGTGCTAAAAAAGGAGGAGTTTTAATGAAACCTGAAAATATATTAGATGCCATTGGTAATGTTGATGATATATGTATAAAAAATGCAAAGGAAAAGAAAAAGTCACGGAAAAATTATTGGATTTCCGTAGGTGCTATGGCAGCTTGCTTAGCACTGGTTGTGGCTATACCGTTTCTTTCTCAAACAAAGCATGGAACCGGTCCGAATACGGTGCAGGATCCTGTAGAAGACCCGCTTGAGGAACGGACACCGGGACTACAGAATCCCGATATTCAAAATCCTGATTTAAATACACAATATGCCTTTTCTTATATAAGGGTATATTATAGCTTTAATGACAAATTAAAGCTTGCTCCGAGACAGAATATGTTGGAGAATACGGAAATGGTTAATGTATTGGAATATATAGGAAACATTATAGAAAGCAGGAAAGGAGTGTCCTATAATGATGAATGGAACCATGACGTACAGGAACAGGATGTTTTAATTAACTGCATGGACGCGGAAAATAAGCTGCAGGCAGAATATTTGCTGACAACTGGCAGTTTATTTGACTATCAGACTAATACAGAATACGCATTATCAGAGGAAGAAGTAAAACAGCTAAAGGCACTTTGCATGAAGTAATATGTTAAGTAAGGCTCTACAAAAAAGTAGGGCCTTTCTTATTGTATTTCACTTTCGGTTGTGGTAAGATGTATTTGTTGAATTGTTGCGTTAATGCAGTAAAGAGATTAGATTATGGAGATACGAAATGCAATCCTTAAATAATTTACCACCGTGGGAATCGCTCATGAAACGTATGGTCTGGCAGCAACTCGGAACTATGGAAAACAAGAAGATTTTGGATTTTGGCAGTGGAACCGGCATAACCGCCAATCATTTTGCAAGGATGAATTCCGTCATTGCAATAGAACCTTCCAAAGAGGCTGTACAACATCGTCTGCAGGAATTTAACTATGAGCAAAGAATCGGCAGTACAGATAAATTAAAGGAATTATCGTCCAATACCTTTGACCTGATTCTTTGCCATAATGTACTGGAATATGCCTTGGACCGGAAAGAAATTCTGAAAGAATTTGCCCGGTTAATCAAACCGGAGGGCTATATATCCCTGGTAAAGCATAACCGTTCCGGCCGCGTGATGCAAATGGTGGTGTTATTAAATGAATTTGAGCATGCAAACCACCTGCTTGACGGAGAAGACGGCACAACCTCACAGTACGGAGCCATTCATTATTATGACGATGAGGATATTACAGGTTGGTGCCCTGAGTTAAAAATCGTACAGACATTAGGTATGCGTACTTTTTGGGATTTACAACAAAACCAGGAATGCCATAAGGATGCCGATTGGCAGGAAAAAATGTTGCAGATAGAGCATCGTGTGGAAGATATGGAAGAATATAAGCAAATTGCTTTTTTTCATCATTTAATTATAAGAAAAATAGTGTGACAGCAGTTAAAGGAGGAATTTAATTATGAAAAAAATGGGCTTTATCGGTGCAGGAAATATGGGATTACCATTGCTTATGGGAGCAACAAAACTACTGGGTGCAGAACAACTTACATTTTTTTGTGCAGATGAATTCAGTAATAAAAGGGCACATGAAACTACAGGAGTAGAACAATCGGAGTCCTTGGAAACTCTGATTAAAACTTGTGAATGTGTGGTTTTGGCAGTAAAGCCGCAATCTTTTGGAGAGGTTCTTCCTGTAATTAAAGCGAATACGTTTGACGGACAAGTTATTATTTCCCTTGCACCGGGCGTAACCGTGGATTATTTAAGCAACGAAACAGGCGGAAAAACCAAGATTGTCCGCACCATGCCAAATACACCTGCCATGGTAGGTGAAGGAATGACCGCAGTTTGCTATGGCAGTGATAGCTTTACTGCAGACGAAAAGCAGCTGGTAAAAGGTTTATTTGATTCTGTGGGAAAAATGGTGGAGCTTCCGGAGCGGTTAATGGACGCAGCCGTAGTGGCAAACGGAAGTTCTCCGGCTTTTGTATATATTTTCATGGAGGCTTTGGCAGACGGCGCCGTAAAATTTGGCATTCCGCGGGCTACGGCTTATGAAATGGTGGCTCAGACCGTAATCGGCTCTGCAAAAATGCTTTTGGAGACCGGCGAACATCCGGGTAAATTAAAGGATAATGTTTGTTCTCCGGGCGGAACTACCATTGCGGCAGTGGCAGCACTGGAAGAAGCCGGTTTCAGAAATGCTGTGATAAAGGCTTGTGATGCCTGCTATGAGAAAGCTACCGGTTTGAAGAAGTAAGCAGAAAGAAAAGAGGATTTATAATGTTATATCATGTGTCATCCACTCCTGATATTAAGGTTTTAGAGCCAAGGGTATCCACCCATGGAAAGGCTTACGTATATGCTATTGAAAATCTGGTAACCGGCCTGCTGTTTGGCGCAAAACATGATGATTTTGATTTTAATATTTCCACAAATGATGATGGAATTCCAACTTGTTATGAATGTTATCCGGGAGCTTTGGAAGCAATCTATAAAGACAAAGCGTGTACTATTTATGAATTGCCGGAAGATGGATTTCAGCGTGGAAAAACCAGTTGGTCTGTAGAACTGGTTTGTGAAACGGAAGTACCGGTACAAAAGGCGACCTTTGTTCCGGATTTGTACACACGATTACTGGAGGAGGAAATGCTGGGAAATTTGCGTATCCATCGATTCGAAAATAGTACAGAGTACAAACAATTTATTTCACGGCATATTGTAGATCGTTTAATTCGGTTTAATGCATTACAATATGCGAAAACAGATAAACGCTTCCAAACACATTTTAAAGGGCTTGTGGATGGATTGCAGAGTCTGATGGATGGTCATCTGCTATAGGTGTTACTTTAATAATGGGAGAAGAGAATAATGAAAAAAATAATTGTAGTCTTATTGCTTGCATTTTGCATGATTGGCTGTAGCAACACCTACGCAAAAGAAGAATATGATTCTTTGGAAAAGCTTGCCTCTGAGGGCGACCGTTATTCCAAGGAAGGTTCTGTATTTAATTCGATTGAAGGTGGTTATTCCTTTACTGTTTCCAAGTTTGACGGACGTCAGACCTTACATACCTGGCATCTGACAGAAGATAAGGAACTTACCATGGAGATTATTTGTTCCATTACTTCCGGTACGGGGAAACTGATTCATGTAGATTCGCAAAGAAATGTAACTACACTTGTAGAATGCACCAAAGACAATTCCGTAGCATGCATTCGAACAATTTCGTTAATGCAAGGTCGCAACGATATCAAGTTTGTAGGTTATGACTGTGAAAATGTCGATTTAAAAATGTATTTTGAAGAACCGTAGAAAGGAGTACATACCGTGAACAAAACGCTAAAAATAATTTTGATTATAGTATGCGTTATTTTAATTTTACTTATTTTAGCCGCAATCATCCTTCCAAAAACCATTGCAATGTCTGTCTATAACGACAATTTTGGCAAACGCTTTACCAGCGCAGAAATTTATGCCTTTCGTGTGGAGGATTTTGACGGTCTTTCTCGTGAAAAATATACTTTTTCATCAGATAAAGGTCAAAAACTGACAGGCTACAAGTATTATCGAAGCAGTAAATCTCCAAAGGGACTGGTTGTGATTGCCCACGGCTTTGGCGGTGGCGGTCAATGCTGCTACATGAATATTGCGGATTACTTTGCAAGTAACGGCTATTGGGTGTTTGCTTATGATGCTACCGGCAACGACGAAAGCGAAGGAGAGGCAGTGGGAGGTCTTCCACAGGGAATTATTGATTTGGATTATGCTTTGCGCTTTGTCAAAACACAGGATGAGTTTAAAGAGCTTCCGATTGTTCTGTGGGGACACAGCTGGGGCGGATATTCCGTAGGTTCTGTAACGAAGCTTCATCCCGATGTAAAGGCGGTTGTTGTGGTTTCCGGCTTTAATGAATCCCTGGATATGTTAGAAAGCGAAGGACGGAAAATTGCAGGAAAGGCACTGGATTTTGTTTTGCCTTTCTTTGTAAAGCACGAAAAGAAAACCTTTGGCGAGTATGCTTCCATGAACATTATAGAAAGTCTTTCGGAAACAAAAATCCCAACCCTGTTTATTCATAGCGAAGACGATGAAGTGATTCCGATTACCATCAGCTTTGAACGTTATGTTGAAACGTTTTCCGGTGATGACCGTTTTTCCTTTGTCCGTTATAAGGACAAGGGACACAATTTTATCTTTTGCTCTGAAAACAGAAAAATATATGTGGAAGAATATAACAAGGGTGCAAATGCTTACACGGAAAGCATGGGCGGGCAACTTACCGAAGAGCAGGCGACAGCCTACATAAGAGAAAATTTTGATAAGAAGAAAGGCTTTGAGCTGGACGCAGAGCTGATGGCGCAAATGCTGGACTTATATAATAACAGTATAGAGGAAAAATAAATAACGATAGAAAGAGAGAATAACAATGGACCGGATTAAACGCATCAACAGGGAATTAAAATATAAGGGCAAAATCCTCGATTTTTATGAGGATACCATGCAGACACCGGAAGGACATATTATTAAGTGGGACTTTCTGCATCATAATGGTGCTGCGGCAGTGGTCCCTGTAGATAAAGACGGCAAAATTTACATGGTAAGCCAGTATCGTTCCGGCTGCGACAAAATGTCCTTGGAAATCCCGGCAGGATGCTTAAATCCGGGAGAGGACCGTAAAACGGCAGCGGCCAGAGAATGCGAAGAGGAAATCGGCTACCAATGCCAAAACATTGAACTTTTGTTGAAATTTTATTCCGCCTTTGCATATTGCGATGAATACATTGAAATTTATTGTGCTACCGACCTTGTCCCAACAAAGCAAAATTTAGATGAGGATGAGTTTTTGGAGGTGCACAAGTACGATCCGGAGGACTTGATTTCCATGATTTTATCCGGAGAAATATCTGATTCTAAAACAATCGCGGCAATTCTTGCCTATAAAGAAAAGTATATTAACAGAAAATAAGAAGGATATGTTTAAGAAAGTGTCACAAAATTAAATTTGTGACACTTTTGTTGCTTTTTAATTTTTATGTGACCAAGGACAATAGTTTATCGTCTATTAGGTTGAAAGGCCTTGAGACAGCGAAGCATTTGCTGTAAGAAACAAACGGAGGAACTACTATGGACGACCGTCTGATTATTAAGTTATTTCATGAGCGCTCAGAAACTGCAATTGCAGAAACGGCAGCAAAATACGGGAAATATTGTTATTCCATCGCCTATAACATTCTTTATAACGAAGAAGATAGCGAAGAATGTGTGAATGATACTTACTTAAAAGCATGGGATGTAATTCCACCACAGATTCCGGAAAAATTGTCCGCATTTTTAGGTAAAATCACCCGTAATCTTGCCATATCAAAATACCGTTACAATCATAGCAAAAAGCGGGGTGGCGGTCAGGTTTCACTTGCTTTGGAAGAACTTGCGGAATGCATTCCTTCGGCAAGGAATACGGAACAGGTATACTCCGACAAACTATTTGTGGAAGCACTGGATGCATTTTTAGAAAAGCTTCCTACAGAGAAACGGAGAATATTTATGCAGCGGTATTGGTATCTGCGTCCGATTTCTGAGATTGCAGAGGAATTTTCCATCAGTGAAAGCAAAGTAAAAATGACATTGCTTCGTACTCGCAACAAATTAAAGCAGGCTTTGGAGAAAGAAGGAATTATTGTATGAATGAAGAAAAATTGTTAGAGAATATTGGTCATGTAAAAGAAGAGTTTATTGAGGAGGCAGCACCAAAAGGATTGTTGGAACAACAGCAATCTGTATCGAAAGGAAACGGCGCACGAAACTATTCCTGGATAAAATGGGGAGCTTTGGCAGCCTGTCTTTGCATTTTGGCGGGACTTGGAGTAAAAATACTACCAATCTTTGAAACATCCGAGGATAATAAAGCGGTTGATATAAATACAGCCGGACAGCTCATGGCAGAGGATAATTCCATTTCTGATTTTGTACAGCCGCAGACCTTTTCAGCAAATACATCAAAAGCAAATACGGAGTCATTACCGGTGGTAAAACCGGAAGAAGATGTGGACGGTAACATTGATACAGCATTTACAGTTGACGAAGGTTTTCCAAACTGGGGGCTTACTCTTTCCGTAAAAAATGTTTCGGCCACAGGATTAACCTTGGTTTGTACCCACTCCGGCGGTGCACTTACCGGTGAACTGGAAACCGGAGAGCCTTACCTTTTGATTACCCTGACAGACGGAACCTGGAAGACAGTGGAAGAATTGCCGTTGCCGGAAGGTGTGGATGGCCGTGCATGGAACAGTCTTGCCTACTGGATTCCAAAGGACGGAAGCAGGGAATTTGAAATCAACTGGGAATGGATTTATGGAGAACTTCCAGCGGGAACTTACCGTCTGATTAAAGGGTTTATGGATTTTAGAGGTACGGCAGATTACGATTCCTTTGATTACTGGGTAGAGTTTGAAATACAGTAATTGGATATAAAGAAGAGCCAAACTTTGAGATATGTTTCGAAGTTTGGCTCTTTCTATTGTAAATCTAAAAAATTACGACTAAACACGTTCTGCAATGGTATACAGCAGCTTTTCTGTAGCTTCCCAGCCAAGGCAAGGATCGGTAATGGACTTACCGTAAGTACCTTCGGAAAGTTTTTGGGTACCTTCTACAAGATAGCTTTCCACCATAACACCTTTGACCAGTTTTTCCAACGCAGGATTCATGCGTCTAGAATGAAGTACCTCGGAAACAATACGAGGCTGTTCGTCAAACTTTTTGTTGGAGTTGGAGTGGTTGGCATCCACGATAACTGCAGGGTTCTTTAAAATCGGGCGTTCTTCATACATAGCAAGAAGACGCATTAAATCTTCATAGTGATAGTTGGTAATGCACTGACCGTGCTTGTTTACCGCACCACGTAAGATGGTGTGAGTCAGTGGGTTACCCGGAGTGTCAACTTCCCACTGGCGATACAGGAAAGTGTGAGGAATCTGGGCAGCTACACAGGAGTTTAACATAACGGAAAAATCGCCGCTGGTTGGATTTTTCATACCTACAGGCACATCCATGCCGGAAACGGTGAGACGGTGCTGTTGATCTTCCACGGAACGGGCACCTACGGCAACGTAGGAGAGCAGGTCATCAATATACGGAAAATTTTCCGGATACAACATTTCGTCTGCTGCGGAAAGGCCGGTTTCTTTGATGGCACGCAGATGCATTTTTCTTACGGCATGCAAGCCTTCCTGGAAGTCTGTCTTTTTATGCGGATCCGGCTGATGAACCAGACCCATGTAGCCTTCGCCGGTCGTACGAGGCTTGTTGGTGTAAATACGCGGAATAATCAGAACCTTATCCTGAATCTTTTCCTGCACCTTTGCCAAACGGTTGATGTATTCGCAGACAGCGTCTTCATTATCTGCAGAACAAGGTCCGATAATGGCTAAAAAGCGGTTATCCGTGCCTTCGAAAACATTGCGGATCTCTGCATCACGCTGTGCTTTAATTTGTTTTAAATCTTCTGTCAGAGGGTAGCGTTCTTTTAATTCCTCCGGAGAAATCAGTTCTTTTACATAATTAAATCCCATGGTTTTTCCTCCCGGTGCCTTATATATTACATCTAAGGCACTTTTCTTGTTTAATGTAATAAAGAAATAAAAACTATATTATTAAATATAATAGTAAAAATAGTCCGATTCGTCAATAAAAAATCCAAAAAAAATCAGAATTCACTTGAAAATTCATGATAAAATCGCTATCATATACTTAGAGAAGTATTTGTTATTGTGAATGTTTGGAGGTATTGCCCATGAGAATGTATGACCTGATTACCAAAAAGAAACAAGGAGAAGCCCTGACAAAAGAAGAAATTAATTTTATTGTTGAGGGATTTACCAACGGAACCATTCCGGATTATCAGATGTCGGCATTTTTAATGGCAGTCTGTTTAAAAGAGATGACTCTTCAGGAAACCATTGACCTTACCATGGCTATGGTAAACAGTGGTGATGTGCTGGATTTATCCCCTATTACAGGTAAAAAAGCAGATAAGCACAGCACCGGCGGTGTTGGTGATAAAACTTCTTTAATCATCGGACCTATGGTGGCGGCGCTGGGCGTTCCGGTGGCTAAAATGTCGGGAAGGGGTCTTGGACATACCGGCGGTACCATAGATAAATTAGAAAGTTTTCCGGGCTTTTCCGTATCCTTATCGGAGCAGCAGTTTTTTGATAACGTAAACCGTATGAAGCTTGCAATCATCGGTCAAACTGCCAATCTTGCTCCGGCAGACAAAAAAATCTACGCCCTGCGGGACGTTACTGCAACGGTAGATAATCTGTCGCTGATTTCCTCCAGTATTATGAGTAAGAAAATTGCAGCAGGTTCCGATGTTATTGTTTTAGACGTAAAGTGCGGCAGCGGTGCATTTATGAAAACCCTGGAAGAGGCAGAAGCTCTGGCTAAAACCATGGTAGAAATCGGCCATGGCGTCGGAAGAGAGACCTATGCCGTATTGTCTGATATGAGCCAGCCACTGGGCAAGTATGTGGGCAATGCATTAGAAGTAAAAGAGGCAATTAAAACCTTAAAGGGACAAGGTCCGGCAGATTTGCTGGAAGCATGCATTACTCTGGCATCTTACATGTTGCTTGGTGTCGGCAGGGTAAAAACAATCTCCGAAGCAGAAGCACTGTTACAGTCCACCATAGAAGACGGAAGTGCCTTAAAGAAGTTAGCTGAGTTTGTAGAGGCTCAGGGTGGCGATCCGGCCTATGTATGGAATCCCGAAAAATTTCCTCGTACCGAGTTTGTAGAAGAAATCATTTCTCCGGAAGACGGATATGTGGCAGAGATTTTAACTGATGAAATCGGTATAACTTCCCTGATTCTTGGTGGCGGCAGAGAAACCAAAGACAGTGAAATTGATTTAAGTGTCGGCATTAAAATTCATAAAAAAGTGGGAGATTACGTCCGCAAAGGCGAACCGCTGGCACGGTTATACGCCAATGATTTAACCAAATTAAAGGCGGCATCTCCAAGACTTTTGGCTTCTTATAAGCTTAGTAAAGAGCGTGTGGAAGCACCAAAGCATGTGTTCGGTATTGTTACCAAAGACGGATGCACGAGATTCTAATTAACAAATAAGTAAAGCACAGTGTTCCTGCTGTGCTTTTTCTTTTTTTATTTAAAACAGAGCTTACATAAAAGAGAATTCTTTGAAATATATATGTGATACAAGACTTTTATGGAGGTATCATGGGTATTTTCAAGAAACACCTGAAAAAATGTATTGCTTTTATGTTATTTTTTGCAACACTTTGTTTGGAAGGAACCGCTTTCTGTCTGGCAGAGGATGCCGCAAAACCGCAATTATTATCAGAATCCTTTGTATTGATGGAAGCTTCCACAGGAACTGTATTACATGAAAAGGATATGCATAAAGTACTTCCTCCGGCCAGCATCACTAAAATTATGACCTTGTTGCTGATTTATGAAGCTCTGGAAGAAGGTACCATAACAAAAGAAACCATCGTCACAACAACAGACCATGCTGCAAGTATGGGCGGATCCCAGGTATATTTGGAACCGGGAGAACAGCAGACCGTGGAAACTCTGATTAAATGTATTTGTATTTCCAGCGCCAACGATGCCTGTGTTGCCATGGCAGAACATCTTTCCGGCACGGAAGAAGCATTTGTGGAAGAAATGAACCAAAAAGCCAAAGAGCTGGGAATGAATGATACCAATTTCGTGAATTGCTGTGGTTTGGATGCGGAAGGACATGTATCCAGTGCCTACGACATTGCCTTAATGTCCAAAGCGCTTATGACACGCTTTCCTGACATTACGACCTATACGACTACCCGCATTGATTCCATGACACATACCACCAAAAAAGGAACTTCGGAATTCGGACTTACCAATACAAACAAACTTCTCACCTCCTATGAAGGAATCACGGGCTTAAAAACCGGTTCCACATCAAAAGCCCGGTATTGTCTGAGTGCCACAGCCACCAGAAATAACATTGATATGATAGCAGTGGTACTTTCGGCACCGGATACAAAAACAAGATTTAAAGAAGCAGCAACCTTATTAAATTACGGCTTTTCACAATGCAAAATTTTCACGGATGAACATGCGGATTTTGAACCGGTAAAAATAATGGTAGAAAAAAGCATGGAGCAAGAGCTGATACTTGTTCCCAAAGAAGAATTCCGCTATATTTCTGTAAAAAAAGAAGACTTTAGTCAAATTACGGAAGAACTTCATGTTTACGAAAAAATCAGCGCTCCGATTGCTATGGGAGAAGAGTTGGGAACCATCATTTATATGTTAAACGGAAAAGAAATCGGACGAATTGCATTAGTGGCGGAGAAAGATATCAGCGAGGCAACTTATTTTGATTATTTAAAGAAAATTTTAAGCTATTTTTAGACAGAAGAGAAGCCTTATCTTCTTGACATAAAAACTGGAAAAGGTTATATTTATAGTTGGAGAAAAATTAATGACCGGTTACGGTGTTTTCAGATAAGGGAAAAATATGTGGTGGTATTTGTTAATTCTGTTGCCGGTGGCAATGGTACTCTGGCTGTTATATGAATGGTATGAGCATAGTGTAATTCAATATACGACTACAGAGGTAGAATGCCAAAAAATATCTAGTCATCAGCCTTTGCGGATATGCCTGATATCGGATCTTCACAACAATCATAAGCGGTTTGAAAAGTTACTTGCACACATACGGGAATTTCGTCCGGAGGTTATTTTACTTGCAGGCGATTTAGTAGATAAACATAAAAAAAACAACCTTCAGGCCCAAAAATTTCTTCAGGCAATAAGTTCACTTTCCATACCGGTATTTTATGCGCCCGGCAATCATGAGTTGTCCCTGTCGGAAAAATATCCGGATGCCTGGGAGAGTTATATTAATCATCTTCCTTCCAACGTATGTTTTTTGGAGAACCGCTCCGTCCTTATCAAAGCTAAAAACCGGCTTTGTATTTCCGGTTTAGCCCTTGACCGGGTGTTTTACAAAAAAGGAAAGTTACATGATCAGGCAGAGGATTTACCCGACATACCGGTTCCTGAAAATGAATTTCATATTCTGATTGCCCATCATCCGGAATATGTAGCATTATATAAAAAATATCGGGCAGATTTTATTGTTTCCGGCCATCTGCACGGTGGTCTGCTAAGACTCCCGGGAATCGGCGGAATGGTTTCACCAAGGCTATGTTTACCGGAATATGACGCCGGACTGATAAAGGGGCCGTTTGGTCAAAAGCTGTTTGTCAGCAGGGGCCTTGGCTCTCATACCATACCACTTCGATTTTTTAACCGGGTGGAAGTAAATTTTCTGATTTTAAAAGGAACAGAAACGTAAAATATAACAAAGGAAGGTCAAAACAAAATGGCAATCCCTGTAAAATTAGAAGTGTTTGAAGGCCCGTTGGACCTGTTATTACATCTGATAGAGAAAAACAAAATTGATATTTATGATATTCCGATTGCTCTGATTACGGAGCAGTATATGGAGTATCTGAAAGAAATGGAAAAGCAGGATTTGGATAACATGAGTGAGTTTCTTGTAATGGCAGCCACTTTGTTAAAAATCAAGTCCAGAATGCTGCTACCGCAGGAAGAAACCGACGAAGAAGAGCCGGAAGATCCAAGACAGGAACTTGTAGAACGTCTCTTAGAGTACAAAATGTACAAATTTATGTCCTTAGAACTGCGGGACCGCCAATTAGACGCAGATAAAATGATGTTTAAGAAAAGTACTCTGCCACCGGAAGTGGCTGATTACAAAGAAGAAATCAATTTGGAAGAGCTGATCGGCGATTTAACTTTGAATAAACTGAACGATATTTTCCGCTCTGTTATGAAAAAACAGGTGGACAAAATCGACCCTGTACGAAGTAAATTCGGTAAAATTGAAAAAGAAGAGGTCAACCTGTCACAAAAAATGAGATATGTGCAGGAATACGGCCTTGCCAATAAAAAATTCAGTTTTAGAAAGCTTTTGGAAGAGCAAAGCGATAAAATGGACCTGATTGTTACATTTTTATGCATTTTAGAGCTAATGAAAATGGGACGCGTCAGCATTGTCCAGGAAGAAATTTTTGATGATATCCTCATTGAGTACCTTGCAACAGATGTCATTGAAATTGATGAAAGCCAGCTGTAAAGCGGACGATTAGAAAGGATTAGTATCAATGGAAACACCAATGGAAATACAGGAATTAGAGGCACAGATTGAGGCAATCTTATTTACTATGGGAGAAGCGGTGGAGGCGGAACGCATTGCCATGGCGCTTGACCATGATGTTGATACGGTACGCCGTGTGGCCCGTAACATGATGGACCGTTACCGCTCCGCAGACCGCGGTATCCAGATTATTGAACTGAATGATTCGTACCAGATGTCTACCAAGCAGACGATGTATGAATCCATTATTAAAATCGCCCATGTACCAAAGAAGCATGTATTAACCGAGGTTTTATTGGAAACCTTGTCCATCGTGGCATACAAACAGCCAATTACCCGTCAGGAAATCGAAGCTATCCGCGGTGTAAGCTGCGACCATGCGGTGAATAAGCTGGTGGAATATGGTCTGATTGCCGAAATCGGCCGTTTGGATGCACCGGGAAGACCGATTTTATTTGGCACTACCGAAGACTTCCTTCGGAGTTTCGGCCTTGCGTCCTTAGATGAGCTTCCGGTAGTAAAACCGGAAAAAGTAGAAGACTTTAAGTTAGAGGCAGAAGAGGAAATTCAGTTAAAGCTTGACATTTAAATGTTACATCCGGAGGATGAGGAGCATATGATACAATTGACAAAAAACATGATTCGTAACCTGGCTTCCAATGAAAAAACATTTATGAGAGGTATGCAGTACTTCCAAAGCGGACGTATTCAGAATGCCTCTTATTCCAAAGCCGGAAAGCGTTATAAAGTGATTGTCAAGGGCAACTATAACTATACTGTCATGATAGAGGAACAGGAAGACGGTTCCTTTTTGACAAGCTGTAATTGCCCAAGCTCCGTTAAGGAAAAGGGCGCCTGCAAACATGTTGTTGCGGCGCTTTTAATGTTATTGAAACATCAGGAACGTTCCGAAGGGAACTTACCTAAAAATGCAGAAGAGAAGCGGGCTTATCAGGTTTTAGAATATTTTGATAACCAGGAAAACATGGCCATGACAGGAGAAGTGTTCCATATTGAACCGGTCATCACCCTGCCTGCCATGTTGCGAAACAATGCAGGAAAAGCCTATATTTCTTTAAAAGCCGGCAGCACAAAGATGTACAAGGTGCAAAATATCAAGAAATTTTTAGAAGATTATATCAAGCGGGAAAACATCCTTCTTGGTAAGGAATTCCGGTATATTGCCGGAGAAAGTGCCTTTGACCGTACTTCCAAAGCAATCATTGACTTTTTGCTTGAAATATACGATGTTACCGAGCTGGCAGAAGGAAAGGATGCCGGGCTGATTTTTCAAAAGTCCCAGATGGTGCTTTCCAAATTTTTATTTATTAAGTTTTTACGGCAGTTTGCCGGAACACCCTTTAGTTTGGAACTGTATGGAAATCTTTACGAAGAAGTCCGCTGTATCCCTAAAAATCCGAACATTGAAATTGAGTTACAGGCAGATGAAGACTGCATTTCCCTGGATTACAAAGACCGGGAGCCGGTAATCCCTGTGTCAGAAAACGGCGAAATTTTATATCGGGACCGTTTTCTTTTCCTGCCGGATAAATTATTTTTGCGTAATTTCCTGCCATTTTTTAATAGTCTTGGCGGCGATAAAAAGCCATTGGTATTCCAGGGGATTTATAAGCAGCGATTCCTTGAAAACGTGCTTCCGAAGCTTCACGGCACCATGGATATTTTAGTGCCGGAAGAGCTAAAGGAACGCTATATCTCGCCGGATTTAAACATTGAACTGTATTTTGATAAATATCAGAACTATGTGAAAGTAGAACTGTTTTTCAAATATGACGAATATCGTTTCAATTCTTTTGAAAACTTAAACAGCGGGGAATACATTATCCTCAGGCAAAGAGAAAAAGAAATGGCGATAATCAGCCGGCTAGAGGAACTGGGATTTGAACCTTACAGCGGATTTTATCTGTTAAAAGCGGATAGTGAAATCTATTATTTTATCCGGGAAGGTCTTTCAACACTAATGGAATTTGGAGAAGTTTTTTATTCCGAAGCCTTCCGGAAAATGAAAGCAAAACAGAGTAATTCTTTTGCGGTAGGACTGCGTGTTTCCAAGGATATTGATCTTTTGGAACTGGACTTGAATTATGGTGACATTTCAAAAGAAGAGCTGCAGCAATTATTCCGTTCTTACCGGTTAAAGAAAAAATTCTTCCGCTTAACGGACGGAAGCTTTATAGACTTAGAATCCGAAGATATAGAAAACATGGTTCGCCTTTTGGATAATTTAAATGTCTCCAATAAGGAGCTGGAAGCACAAACCACGTTCCGACTGTCCAAGGGACTTGCTCTCTATGTGGATGATTTATTTGATGAGACAGCTGTAGAAGTCCAAAAAAACGAAGAATTTCATCAGTTAATTGAAACAATTTCAAACATGGAGCAACAGCAATACGAGTTGCCGGACAATATCAATGCAGAGCTTCGTCCTTATCAGGAAATCGGTTTTGAATGGCTGATGACATTGGCAGACCATCAACTGGGCGGAATTTTGGCTGACGATATGGGCCTTGGTAAAACATTGCAGGCCATCGTATACATGAAAGCCATGAAACAGCGGGATGCAAATCATCAGTTTTTCATTGTATGTCCAACTTCTTTGGTTTATAACTGGCTGGATGAGCTGGAAAACTTTACGCCGGATTTAAATTGCAAGGTAATTACCGGAACTCCGGAAGAACGTCTTGCCATAATCAAAACAACTGAGCCGGTGGATGTGTTTATAACCTCTTATCCGTTACTTCGCCGTGACATTGTCAATTACGAAGAAAAGCAGTTTCATACGGTATTTTTGGATGAAGCCCAGTTTATAAAAAATGCAGCATCGCTAAATGCAAAATCCGTAAAAGCTTTAAATGCGGCACATCGCTTTGCCTTAACCGGAACCCCGATTGAGAATTCCCTGTCGGAACTTTGGTCTATTTTTGATTTTGTCATGCCGTATTATCTGTTAACCCATTCACGGTTTGTAAAGCAATATGAAAAACAGATTTTAAAGAATGATGAAGATGCCCTGACAAGCTTAAATAAGCGTATCCGTCCGTTTATTCTCAGGCGTATGAAAAAAGACGTGTTACAGGAACTTCCGGAAAAAGTGGAAACCAAATTCTTAACTGATTTGAGCGTGGACCAGAAAAAGATTTATCTTTCTTTCCTGGAAAGCTTCCGGGGCGAGCTGGGAGATGACTTTGGATTTGAAAACATGGGACATGCCCGGTTTCAGATTCTTGCCGCTTTAACTAGACTGCGCCAGATTTGTTGTCATCCGGGTACATTTCTTGATAATTATGAAGGGGAAAGCGGAAAACTGGATTTGTTTTTGCAGATTTTGCCTGATTTAATTACAAACGGCCATCGTATTTTGGTATTTTCCCAGTTTACTTCCATGCTTGAAATTATCCAAAAATCTCTGGATGAACTTCATTATGACTATTTCTACATGGAAGGCAGTACCAAGGTGTCGGAGCGGAATGATTTTGTAAAACGCTTTAACGCAGGTGAAGGACAACTGTTTTTAATTTCCTTAAAGGCAGGCGGAACCGGCCTTAATTTAACCGGAGCAGATACGGTCATTCATTTTGATCCGTGGTGGAATCCGGCTGTGGAAGACCAGGCAACCGACCGTGCCCATCGTATCGGACAGAAAAATTCCGTACAGGTTATTAAGCTGATTACCAAGGGAACCATCGAAGAGAAGATTTATAAACTTCAGAAGAAGAAAAAAGAGCTTTCTGATTCTGTTATCGAATCAAAAGAAGTGTTTATCAATTCCTTAAGTAAAGAAGAGCTGGAAGAATTATTTTCTTTTGAAATTTAACAAAAGTAAGAGGATGCAGCCAAAAAAACTGCATCCTCATTTTATTAGCGGATATCCAGTGTGTTATAATATTCTTCCAATAAGGAATCCAAAAAGTTTTCATCAGTGTCCGGATATTGCTTTGTAACCGCATCTTTCATCGTTTCCATCAGCTGGAAATAGAGAAGTTCTCCGGTAGTTTCTTCATCAATATCAGAAAGTAGTGCCTCTTTTGTAAAGTTTTCCTTTAAATAATCCATGATGGCATCTGTCGTTTTTTCTTCTGTGGACGCTTCTTCCTTCAAAGAAGATACCTTCTTAAGTGAAGTAATTCCAACATAAGTAAAGCAGATCGCTACACCAAATATAACAACTAAAGATAGCGTAGATGCCATAATGGTTACCACGCCGGTAAGATTTAAAACACCGAATACAAAGAACAAACCGGCGAATACAAGAAACATAATGCCGGAAGAGCGGTATTCCTGATAGCGGGCTTTGGCATCTACATAAACCGTGGATGGTTCCGGAGCACGATGACGTGGTTTTAAGTCTTCTTCACCGGCTTCCTGTTTTGCATCATAGGCAAGAACCGTACGGATTTCCTGTAGTGCCTCATTATAATCATCCTTTGGAACTAAAATAGCATATGCTTCCTTAGGACCTTCGTCTGTCTCTGCAATACCGGATTCTTCCTGCACTTTATGGCCGCAGTGAATCAGATACTTTACAAGCTTTGTTTTTAATTCTTCATCCACTGTTTGGAGAACCGGTACAAACTCCAATTCGATAGCTTCTGTCAATTCCTCTAATAATTCTTCATTACAATCCGGACAAATGGTTACGCCGGCACGATATTCATTTTTACATTTTGGACACCAGGACATAGCAAGCCTCCTTATTCTTTTCCTTTATGGCTTCATTATAGCTTGTCAATTTGAATATTTCAATACTTTTCCTTTTCCGGAATAGAAATCTGTTTCCCCTCATAAACTGGGAAAAAGGAGGAATGTTATGTCGGAAGAATATAAAATAAAATCAGCTTTATTCAGAACCTTATGTGCCTTAGTATTGTGTTTATCTATGATTATTGTAAAATTTGTTTTAAAAAACGAAAAAATTTTAATGGAAGTCTATAACTATCTTGCATCAGACATTGTTTTTCTCGGTTAAATATGCTATAATAATTTTAAATATGTAATTTTATTTGGAGGCGCATTTTGAGAAAGCTTGCTGTATCAGACGAAATTTTAATGCAGGTAGAAAAACCGGCACGATATATAGGAAATGAAGTAAATATGGTGGTAAAAGACCCTGCAAAGGTGGACATCCGCTTTTGTATGTGTTTTCCTGATGTTTATGAAATCGGTATGTCCCATTAGGTATCCAGATTTTATATGATATGTTTAATAAAAGAGAAGATACGTATTGTGAACGTGTCTATTCTCCATGGATGGATATGGACAAGGTGCTCCGCGAACACAATATCCCGCTGTTTGCATTGGAATCCCAGCAACCGGTAAAAGACTTTGATTTTTTAGGTATCACGCTCCAGTATGAGATGTGTTATACCAATGTATTGCAAATTTTAGACTTATCCCAAATTCCGCTTCGTGCAAAAGACCGTACCGAGGAGCATCCGATTGTTATCGGCGGTGGTCCGTGTGCTTATAATCCGGAACCATTGGCAGACTTTTTCGACATCTTCTATATCGGAGAAGGCGAAACTGTTTATGACCAGCTTCTGGATGCTTATAAAGAAAACAAGCAGAATGGCGGTACCAGACAGCAGTTTTTAGAAATGGCGGCAGAAATAGAAGGACTGTATATCCCCGCTTTTTACGATGTTACCTATCATGAAGACGGCACCATTGCGTCTTTTGAGGCAAATAATTTCCATGCCAAAAAGACCATCCGTAAACAGGTGGAAATGAATCTTTCCGATACCTTTTATCCGGAAAAGCCTTTGGTTCCGTATGTAAAGGCGGTACAGGACAGAGTAGTATTGGAAATTCAGCGCGGTTGCATCCGTGGCTGTCGCTTCTGTCAGGCCGGCATGTTATATCGCCCAATCAGAGAACGTGATGTGGAATTTTTAAAACAGCGTGCAGTGGAAATGATCCGCAACACCGGACATGAGGAGATTTCTTTAAGTTCCTTAAGCTCCAGCGATTACTCCCAGCTGCAGGAACTGGTATATTATTTAATTGAAACTTTCAAAAAAGAAGGCGTTAATATTTCCCTGCCTTCCCTTCGTATTGACGCTTTTGCCCTGGATGTTATGAGTAAGGTACAGGATATTAAAAAGAGCAGTCTTACTTTTGCGCCGGAGGCAGGCTCTCAGCGTCTCCGTAATGTCATTAATAAAGGCCTTACGGAAGAAAATATTTTAACCGGTGCCATGTCTGCCTTTACCAGTGGCTGGAACAAGGTAAAATTGTACTTTATGCTTGGTCTTCCTACGGAAACAGAAGAAGATATTGAGCAGATTGCGGTTTTATCCGACAAAATCGCCAGAGAGTATTATACCATTCCAAAGCAGGAGCGAAACGGCAAGGTAAGTATTGTTACCAGTACTTCCTTCTTTGTTCCGAAGCCGTTTACACCATTCCAGTGGACAAGAATGGCCAAGCAGGAAGAATTCATTGCTAAAAGAAAACTGCTCAGCAGTAAATTAAAAGAACAGTTAAACAACAAGAGCATCAAATATAACTGGCATGATGCAGAACTGACTATGCTGGAGGGCGTATTTGCCCGCGGTGACAGAAAGTTATGCGATTTACTGGTAGAGGCCTACAATAACGGCTGTATTTTTGATTCCTGGTCAGAACATTTTAAGTTTGATATGTGGGTGAAATCCTTTGAAACTCTTGGACTTACCATGGACTTTTATAACCACAGAGAACGTTCTGAAGAAGAAATTTTACCATGGGATTTTATCGATGCCGGAGTAACAAAATCTTTCCTTTGGAGAGAGTATACCAAGGGGCAGCAGGAAGTGGTTACGCCAAACTGCCGAAAGGGCTGTGCAGGCTGCGGTGCCAAGGTATTTCACGGCGGCGTCTGCTACGAGCCAAGAAATGATGCCGGTGAATCCCTGATTCAAGCATAAAAAGACATTAAGTTTAACAGAAAAGAGAACTTTGAATGGAAATCAGAATTAAATTTGCTAAATATGATACAATGAAATTTATCAGTCATTTGGAAGTAATGCGTTATTTTCAAAAGGCAGTTCGCCGTTCCGGTTTGGACGTGGCATATACGGAAGGCTTTAATCCACATCAGATTATGTCCTTTGCTGCGCCGCTTGGCGTTGGTCAGACCAGTGAAAGCGAATATTTTGATATAGAACTTCATACTGCACCGTCCATGGACGAGCTGGTGGCACGGTTAAATACCGTAATGACAGACGGAATGCGGATTTTATCTGCAGAAATCCTGCCTCCACCGGTTCCACAGGTAAAAAGAGAAACTGCCATGGCTTTAGTGGCGGCTTCCTCCTATCTGGTGTTGAAAAAGGACGGATATGAAGAAGACTTATCTAAAGAGGAATTACAGGAGAAATTCCGTGAGTTTATCAGCCAAACATCCATTCCGGTTATAAAAAAATCCAAGAAAACCGAGGCGGAAATTGATTTGGCAGGCTTTATTTTTGATGCTTGTGCAGAAGGGAAAACAACAGAATTTTCGGGGGAATATGAAAACGGTTGTGTATTTTATTTACTTTTATCTGCCGGCAGTGTCAACAATATTAAGCCGGATACGGTAATGGAGGCATTTTATGCATACCTTAGCAGGGAATATAATCCATATGCCTATCAGGTGCATCGTCTGGAAACATATGCCGATCTTTCCTTACGCAAAGTGTCCCAGGCTGAAATTGCGCGTCGTGCAAAAGAAGGTTCTATGCCGGAGCGAAAGTTGGTTCCGCTTTTGGAATATCATAAAAATTAAGCATAAGAAATACATCCATGGACAGTTCCCGGGGGAGAAAGGAGCAGTTCAAGCAAAATGAACGAGCTAGTTATTACGAATTATAAAAACAGCATTATCAGTGCTGTTTATGAGGATAAACAAATGGTTCAGGTGTCTGCCTGCCGCAAAAAGCAGAACGCCTGCATTGGAAATATATATGTCGGAAGAATCGATAATATTATAAAAAATATTAATGCGGCCTTTGTTAATATTTCAGAACAGCTATCCTGTTATCTGAACTTATCTGCAGAAGACGATATTCTGTTTGTAAAAAAACAGTCTCCAAAGAAAGTATCCATCGGAGATGAACTGATTGTCCAGGTAATTAAAGAAGAAGTGAAAACAAAAGCACCGGTAGTCAGTACAAGCATTTCTCTTACCGGAAAATATGTTGTTCTTGTACATGGCGGCAATGGCGTACAAATTTCAAAAAAAATTCCGCAAAAATCCGTCCGCGCCGAATTAAAGTCAGTATTGGAGCCTTTTCTTAATGACGGTTACGGTCTGGTGGTAAGAACCAATGCCCTGTACGCTGAAAAAGAAGAGCTGGAAGCAGAAACAAAACAACTGGTATCTGAATATGAAGACATTTGCAACCATGGTGTTCATCAAGCCAGATATACGTTGCTTCGTCAGGAGCTTCCGCCATATCTGTTGCAGCTTCGCGACAGTAAGCAGGCAGAAATCAGCAAGGTGGTAACAAATATTTCTTCCGTATACCATGATGTTAAAGAATTTTTAGCAAAGAATACCCTAATCACAGCAGATAATACACCTGTTTCGTTAGAACTTGTCGATGACGCAAATGAGTTGGTAATCCGTTATAAAATCAATCATTTTATGGACAAGGCATTGCATCGTATGGTGTATTTAAATTCCGGAGCAACCATAGTGATTGACCCTACAGAAGCGCTCACGGTAATTGATGTCAATACAGGGAAAGCAATTGCCGGAAAGAAACTTACGGAAGATACTTTTTTTTCCATAAATATGGAGGCTGCAAGAGAAATTGCACTTCAAATACGGCTTCGTAACTTATCCGGAATTATTTTAATTGATTTTATCAATTTGTCGGATGGCCAAAAAGAAGAAGCCTTAAAAGAAGAGCTGCGAAAGCTGTTCCGTAAGGATTCTGTCCAGACTGAAGTAGTGGACATCACAAAACTCGGTCTAATGGAAATTACACGAAAGAAAGTTTATAAATCATTGTCGGAGCAGTTGGCCGACGCCCAATAGAAAGGAAAACTGATATGCAGAGAAGAAAATGTATTGGTGTTTTTTTAGGACAGCCAAATCTGCCCTTTCAAACGGAATTATTAAAACATATTCGTGATAATGCTTTTGCTGTAGGCAGCAATGTTGCTGTTTT
>JAZQJL010000133.1:0-2292 GCA_045541595.1 Lachnospiraceae bacterium
CTTCACATATCAGCATATCGGGTCTGATTGCTTTTCCGCAATATTTACAGTACATTAGTTTTATCCTCCAAAAATCACTGCTTGTATGGTGTCCCACAGGAAGAACAGAACAAAGAATCTTCTGTTAATGTCATTCCGCAATTTGAGCATTTCTTTTCTTTTTCCTCAGAAGCAGATGTTTTTGCCACTAATATTCTTAACAGGTTGCTTTGTTCTTCACAATGTTCCTCAATCTTTCCGAAGGCAAACAACAGTAACACCGATAACCAGCCAACAAAAATGCTTAACGCCATTACTACAATTCCTGCAAGAAACGCCACCAGCATTTCACCGGAAGCGTCATAGAGCATCTTGCCCAACAAAAAGCCTAAAATACATGAAACAACAGCCTGAACGGAAAATGCCACCAATGCAACCGCCTGAATCTTTTTACCTACATGTTTAAACATACTTCTTCCTCCTAAGTATCAATTATTTTATCTGTTAGATTCGTAGTCTGTCTGTAAAAACTGAGTTTTTATTTCTAACAGTCTTCCATTATTATAACTCAAAAAAAATAAACCATCTACTGTTTTTTTAGTATTGTACCGATTCCTGCAACCGTAACGACTATACCATCAAAATCAACCGTAATGCCAAACAACTTATAAAAATGCAAAGGACAATCCCAGCGGATTGCCCTTTACTGACTTCAATTTATCTGATTTTTTACGCAATATCATCCATCTGTGCCGTATACAGCTTATAATAATATCCCTTCCTTGCCATCAGTTCTTCGTGACTGCCGCATTCCACAATACCACCCTGGTCTACGTACATGATTTTATCGCAGTTTTTAATGGTGGAAAGTCTATGGGCAATAATGAAGGAGGTTCTGCCCTGGAGCATAGCATTCAAGCCCTGCTGCAATGCCTTTTCCGTCTGCACATCAATACTGGAGGTTGCTTCATCCAGCACAAGAATTGCCGGATCGGAAAGCAGGGTTCTTGCAAAGGAAATCAGCTGTTTCTGGCCCTGGGAAAGCAGGGAGCCTCTCTCCTTTACTTCTGTCTGATATCCTTCCCGGAACCGGTTAATAAAGTCATCGGCACAAACCGTTTTGCTGGCCTTAATGATTTCTTCCGTGGTTGCATCCAGCTTACCATAGCGGATATTATCCTCAATGGTTCCGGAAAAGATAAAACTGTCCTGCAGCATAATACCCATTTGGGAGCGCAGGGAATGCAGGGTTACTTTAGAAATATCCTGGCCGTCAATCAGTACGCGGCCCTGTCCCACATTATAGAATCTGGAAATCAGGTTCACAATGGTACTCTTTCCGGCGCCGGTAGGTCCTACCAGGGCAACACTTTCACCGGCTTTTACCGTAAAGGACACGTTCTTTAATACATCTTTTCCTTCTTCATACGCAAAGGTTACGTTTTCAAAGGTAACATCGCCTTTAATTTCCGGCATTTCCCCGGCATCCTCAGCATCATCCACCGTTACCGGTTCATCCAGGGTTTCAAAAATACGCTCTAAATACGCAATATTATTGATAAAGTTATTGAAGATATTTCCCAGGTTCATGATTGGCTGCCAGAACCGTGCTGCATAGGATGTAATCGCCACAATGACGCCAAGGCTTACCTGTCCCTGGCCCATAAAAATGAGCCCGACCACAAATACCGCTGCTCTTACCCACACGGAAATGTTATCAATGCCCGGCCAAACCAGGTTGCTATAGCTGACTGCCTTAAACCAGGTAGTCCGGCAACGGTCACAGAGCTCCGCAAAAGTTTCTGCGTTTTCTTCCTCTCTGGCAAACATCTGGGTAATTCTGGCTCCGGCAATGTTTTCCTGCAGATAGGCATTTAAGTTGGAATTTTTGTTGGACACCTGCTGCCATGCCTTTCTCTGCCGGTTCTTAATCCAGAACATAAACACCGCCAGAATCGGCACACCCGCCAATACCACCAGGGAAAGCTTCACATCCACGCAGAACATGAAAATCACGATAAAAACCAGATTCATAATTTCCAGTACTACGTTGATGAGACCGTTGGAAAGCATGTCGGATACGGAGTTGACATAGTTTACCACGCGAATCAGAATCTTTCCGTGAGGACGGTCGTCATAATACTGGAACGGGAGCTTCTGCAAATGGGCGAAAATGTCCTTCCGGATATCATAAATGATATCCTGGCTCACGTTTATCATGATTCTGGAACGGATGGTTGTAAAAATAATACTTAAAATAAAGGTTCCGCAAAGCATTGCCACCAATACAAGCAGCATGCGGACATCCTTATC
>JAZQJL010000134.1:0-5905 GCA_045541595.1 Lachnospiraceae bacterium
AATGCCATCAGGCATACCAGTCCAAAATAAACTTTTTTGCTCATAAAACACCTCCTCAAATGCACTTTTTTCAGTATACCATATTTTTCGGAAAATGAAAAGGCATCCATTCCCATAACAACAAAAGAACGGTGTGTCACATTTTTTGTAACACACCGCTCCTTATTTCTTATTCTAAAATTTCTTTTTGGTTTTTATACAGTAATTCATTGGTTTCATCAATGGTATACTTTTTTTCTAATGCAAATAAAATGTAGGCATCACGGCTGTTTCTGACATATAATTCACGATAGCCGGCTAAACGAAGTAATTGCTGGGTTTCCTCTGTATCCAACGGAAAGCCTATGGCAATTTGAAGCAATTTATCTCTGCTTGGCGTCTTTTTTCCACCAAAAATCTGATATGGATAATTGCCTGTAAAGCCGCCGCGTTTTGCAACATCACAAATATCAATCTGATATTTTGCTAACAGTTCATTTAAGTAATCTGCCAAATTTTTTGTTTGCAGATTACCTGCATTGTTCATTACAAAATCTTCTGCACTGGTTGCACTTTTTAATTCCATTTGCAGCATTAACGTATCTTTGCTGTTGTCTACTGATTGTTTTCCATGAAGTCTGTCCACACCCGTTCTCCTCTTCCGTCATCGAACTCAATATAAAGAGCTCCTGTTTCGTTTATACCATAAACAGACGAAAAATTCAAGTTGATTTGAACTCCCCTGCGGTTTGCAAACAACGTATACATATCCTCTGAAAGCGGAATCAGGACTTCCGAAAACGGATCATTTGCATCTGTTTTGCAGGCATATACTCCACTGATATTACCGGAAGCATCCGGCCGCATTACAAACGAAACCGATGTCAGGGACTTCGTATCCCAGTAAAGACTGCTTTCTACAAAGATAATATCATCAGAATCTGCATTTTCTTCCACCGCATGTACCAAAACACAAAGTTCCGACTGTCCCTGCACAAGCTTATAATAGCCTGTTTCCAATGATTCAAAGCAGTTTGTGCCAAGAACAAGCACATCTTCTACCCGGTACATATCCTGCTTTTTTAAGATAGCAGTGTCTCCGGTCAGAAGCTGCTCCAGTACCACATCTCCTACTTCCTGCTCCGTTATACCCGGTTGATACCAAAGCACTTCCTTTGCTTCATCAATTCCCTGGTAGTAATGGTAAATCACAGCCTCCAGCGCTGACAGATATTCTTCCACGGAAGCATACTGTTCCATCCACTTCGGCGTTGGTGTTGGTGTTTCCGTCGGTACCGGTGTTGGCGTCTCCGTTGGTGCCGGCGTTGGTGTTTCTGTTGGAACCGGCGTAAGTGTCGGCGCATCTGTAGGACTTGGTACCGTGGTTAGCATTTCTGTCGGACTTGGCGCCCCTGTCGGCACGGTTCCCTTTGCTTCCCGGGAATCAAGATAGGATTTTGTCAACAAAATGCCGCCTGTCAAAGCAAGGAGCATCACCGGAATCCACCAATACTTCAGCCACGGGAATTTTAGGTTAAAGATGCACTTTTTTATATCTTTTTTCACGTACTGGACATTTTTATAGCGGTTTTCCGGATCGAAGCTGGTACATTTACCAATCAGATGCTTCCAGCTCTTTTTTATCTTTGGATTATCCCCTATAGCCAGTCCGCTTAAAGTTACGCCCAGGGAATAAATGTCACTTCTCGTATCCGTTTGTGTATATCCGAACTGTTCCGGCGCTGCATACTCAATGGTGCCCAGCAGTCGGGTGTCACTGGTGTTCTTCTCACTTTTATAAAAGCGGGAAGCATCAAAGTCAATCAGTTTCAGCACTCCGTTTGAAGTAATTAACAAGTTAGACGGCTTAATATCCCTGTGAATTACCGGTGACGGATTTCCGTGTAAAACTTCCAGCACCTCACACAGCTGCACCATTAATTCCAACAGCTGTACTTCATCCGGATTGTTCTGATTTATAAAATTATCCAGCGTTATTCCGTCAATATACTCTTCCACAATCAGCAATTCTTCCGGGGTTTCCTCCATATGATAGATTTTAGGAAGATGCTCGTTATCCAATTTGGAAATCAAACGGTAAACCTCCGGATTTGCCTCATGCAGGTGCTTTACAATCACCGGATGTTCAAACCCATCCACGGACGCAAACATGACAACTGCTTTATTTGATTGTTTTATTGTCTGAATTACTTTATATTTCGTCCAGTCCATACTTTCACCCGATTATTCCGTAACCTCTTTTTTCAAAATCTTTCTGCTCATGAAAAAGAACACAACTCCTGTTGTTACTGCTGCTGCAATATCTGCCACCGGTTCCGCATAATAGATTCCCTGTACTCCAAAATGCTTTGGCAAGATAAGTGCTAAAGGAATCAGCAAAATCACTTTTCGAAGAAGGGCAAGAAATAATGATACTTTTGCCTGCCCCATTCCCATGAAGGTACTCTGGCATGCCATCTGTACACCAAAAATCCAGATACCCGCAAAGAAAACCGGCATTACCTGTTTCACCAGTTCAATGAGCGGAAGTTCATCCGTAAATGCTGCAGCAAATACTCCCGGAAGGAACATTGTCAACAGACATGCCACAACGGTGACTGTCAAATCCGCAATCAATACTATTTTAAATGTCTTTTTTACTCTGTCAAAATTTCCGGCACCAAAATTATAGCTAATTACCGGCTGTACACCCTGAGTCATGCCATTGACCGGAACAATAGTAAGCTGCATAACACTCTGTAAAATGGTCAAAGAGCCCACATAAAGGTCTCCGCCGTATTTCTGCAAACCGCTGTTCAAAACTATCGTTACAAGAGCTTCTGTGGACTGCATAACAAACGGAGAAATGCCCAGCGCACATACAGAGCCGATTATTTTCCAATCCGGCTTCATATTCTCCAGCTTAATACGAATAACCGACTTTTTTGAAAGCAGAAAACGCACTACCCAGACTGCACTGACTGTCTGTGAAATGACCGTGGCCAAAGCGGCACCTTTTACTCCCAGATCCAGTGCAAAAATAAAAATAGGATCCAGGACAATATTTAATACCGCACCAATCAGCACGGAAACCATGGCAATTTTAGCATTTCCCTGACCACTGATATAAGTATTTAATCCTAAAGCCAGCTGTACCGCAATGGTACCAACCAGATATATGTTGATGTAATCCAATGCAAAATCGATGGTATCCAGACTGGCACCAAAGGCATATAAAATCGGTTCTTTAAAGACACCAAATACGATAGTCAACACGACAGAACAGGTAATGAGCATCGTCGTTGCATTACCCAAAATTTTCTCCGCCCTGTTCTTATCTCCTTTTCCCAGCTGAATCGCCGCCAATGGCGCACCTCCCATACCGGCAAAGGCACTGAATGCGGAAATCAGTACAATAATCGGCAGACATACTCCCAGTCCGGTAAGGGCTGTAGCGCCGTCCTTCGGCATATGACCAATGTACATGCGGTCTACCATGTTATACAATACATTAATCAGCTGCGCCAGAATTCCCGGCAAAGCCAGCTGAAAAATCAGCTTTCCCAACGGTGCTGTTCCAAGTCGTTTTTCTCTTGATTCTTCCATACTTTTCTTACCCATTACTTCTTTCTTTTCTTATACATCAGTACACTTACAATACCGGATAAAACGGCAATAAGCACCACGATACTAAGTACCGGAACCCATAGGTAGCTCCATCCTTCCCACAGGTTGCTTCTTCAAAAACCTCCCCGTCTCCATACTGATGATAGGGCAGTTTTTCAATGACACGGCTTTGGGATTTACCGCAGTCCACGCAACTGTGTACTTCTGTTCCTGTTGCCGGAATACTTCTGGTAGACATTACCTTGCCGCATATCATGCAAATCTGTTCTTTTTTCCGTTTTCAGTACATTTTGCATCTTTGGTAACACTTCAGGTTCCTGTGCAGGTATGACATTTCCGCACCTCAATACAATATTCCGTGTCTGTACCCGTGTCATATGGAACAACCACCGCATAGTATGTTCCGGCTGATAGCGCAAATTCTTCCGATAGCGTCACTTCCTGGTCACCTTGCACATACATTGTAAGCCCTGTTGAATAGCCCCAATCATCATATAAATAAACAATCCAGTGTGTATAGTTGATATCAAGTACATTGTGAGTAAATTCCACTTCTATTCTGGAGGATTTATCTAAGGAAAACGAAAAACAGTCTTCATCTTCAAACATAGAATATCCGTAAATTTCCCTGCCCAAACTAATTTCATCCGCATCGTACATATCATTATTACGTTCGGATTCCCACATATTTGTTTCGTTATATCCCACCTTCAACGAATATTTCTCACTGGAATACTCATCTTCCATAACAATACAAATATAATATGTTCCCGCTGCAAGTCCCAATTCCGTCGTTCGTCCGCCGTCATCGGCACCCTCCCAGCCCCATCCTACGTTATATGCAGAGCCTACATTATCTCCGTAGGAATCGTATACATAAACCAGCAGTCAGATTCTGCATCTATATTAACCCATTCGTGTTCAAAACAAATCCGAACATATCCCGGCGCATTTAACTCAAAACGGAAGTAATCCATATCATATTCCTCAGACAATGCGCCTGTAACTTCTGTATCCAAAGGAAGAAACGTTGCATTATCAAGGTAATCATTGCTTTCTTTTTCACTGGCCGCATATACTACTGTCGGCAAGCAAAAAAGCAAACAAGAAAAACACTATAAATACTCCAACCCACTTTTTCATTTCACTTTCCCCTTCTTCCTTTGTCACACTTTATATCAATATTTTTTGTTTTATACAAAAGGAAGGAAGCCACAAAACCTGCTGCTTCCCTCCTTTATATTTGATGTATTACAACTACTTGTTATAATTAACAATCTTGCCAAAATCAGGCTTTAAGCTTGCGCCGCCGACTAAGCCGCCGTCGATATTTGGCTGTGCAAATAATTCCGGAGCAGAACCTGCGGAAACGCTGCCGCCGTACTGAATGCGGATAGCTTCTGCGGTAGCCGCGTCATAAAGCTCGCCGATGCAGGCACGGATGCCTGCACAAACTTCTTCTGCCTGCTCTGTAGTTGCAACCTTACCTGTGCCGATAGCCCAGATTGGCTCGTAAGCGATAACAGCCTTAGCTGCCTGCTCTGCAGTTACGTTAAGGAACGCAATCTTAATCTGCATACGAATCCAGTCCATAGTAACGCCCTGTTCTCTCTGGGTGAGGGACTCACCGCAGCAGATGATAGGTGTGATACCATGCTCGAAAGCCTTAAGAACCTTCTTGTTTACGGTTTCGTCTGTTTCTGCAAAGTATTCTCTTCTCTCGGAATGACCAAGAATAACATACTTTACACCGATGTCTGTTAACATGTTTGGAGCGATTTCACCGGTATAAGCGCCGGATTCTTCGTAGAACATGTTCTCTGCACCGATTTCGATATTGGAGCCCTTAGCAGCCTCAATTGCTGTTGTTAAAGAGATGGCAGGAACGCAGAATACTACGTCAACTTCCTCGTTCTTTACTAATGGCTTTAACTCCTCAATGAGCTTTACGGTCTCACTTGGAGTCTTATTCATTTTCCAGTTACCTGCAATAATTTTCTTACGCATGACATTTGAGTCCTTTCTTACTTGTCGTTAGCTGCAGCAACACCAGGAAGCTCCTTACCCTCAAGGAACTCTAAGGAAGCACCGCCGCCTGTGGAGATATGGGACATCTTGTCACCGAAACCAAGCTGGTTAACAGCTGCTGCGGAGTCACCGCCGCCGATGATGGTGGTAGCGTCAATAGCTGCTAAAGCTTCTGCTACTGCGATAGTACCCTTTGCAAAGTTGGACATTTCGAATACGCCCATTGGTCCGTTCCAAACAACGGTCTTTGCGCTCTTGATAGCATCTGCAT
>JAZQJL010000135.1:0-3929 GCA_045541595.1 Lachnospiraceae bacterium
CCTGGATTCCTTATCTTCCCTTGGTTATCCGGCGTATGGCTGCGGTATCCGTTATAAGTACGGTATGTTCAAGCAGGCCATCAAGGACGGTTTTCAGGTAGAAAAGCCGGATGACTGGTTAAAGCATGGCAACCCATTCGAAATTAAGCGTGCGGAATATGCCGTAGAGGTTAAGTTTGGCGGTTATGTAAAGATGGTTCGTGCAGAGAACGGCAAGGATCACTTTGTACAGGAAAATTACAGCTCCGTTATGGCGATTCCTTACGACATTCCGGTTATCGGTTATGGTAACGGTATCGTAAATACCCTTCGTATCTGGGATGCGGAAGCTATCAATAACTTTAACTTAGAGTCTTTCGATAAGGGTGATTACCAGAAGTCCGTAGAGCAGGAAAATCTGGCAAAGACCATTACCGAGGTTCTTTATCCAAATGACAATCACTATGCAGGTAAGGAACTGCGCTTAAAGCAGCAGTATTTCTTCGTGTCTGCAAGTATTCAGCGTGCGGTTTCCAAGTATATGGAAACTCATGACGATGTACGAAAGCTGCATGAAAAGGTTTGCTTCCAGTTAAATGATACCCACCCAACCGTAACCGTAGCGGAGTTAATGAGAATTCTCCTTGACGACTACTTCTTAACCTGGGACGAAGCATGGGAAGTAACCAGCAAGTGTTGTGCATACACCAACCACACCATCATGGCAGAGGCACTGGAAAAGTGGCCGTTAGAGCTGTTCTCCAGACTTCTCCCACGAATTTACCAGATTGTAGAAGAAATCAATCGTCGTTTCTTGATTCTGTTACAGCAGAAGTATCCGAACGACTACAGCAAGGTAGAGAAGATGGCAATTGTATACGACGGTCAGGTTCGTATGGCAAACTTAGCAATCGTTGCCGGCTTCTCCGTAAACGGCGTTGCTGCCCTTCACACCGAAATCTTAAAGAAGGAGCAGTTAAAGGATTTCTATCAGCTGTGGCCTGAAAAGTTCAACAACAAGACCAACGGTATTACCCAGAGAAGATTCCTTCTTCACGGTAATCCACTGTTGGCAAACTGGATTACAGACAAGATTGGCGACGACTGGATTACCAACCTGTCCCACTTAGAAAAGCTGATGGTTTATGCCGATGACGATAAGGCACTGGCAGAACTGCAGAACATCAAGTACCAGAACAAGGTAAGACTTGCCAATTATATCAGGAAGCACAACGGCGTTGAGGTTGACCCTCGCTCCATCTTCGATGTACAGGTGAAGCGTCTCCACGAGTACAAGAGACAGTTCTTAAACATCCTGCACATCATGTATCTCTACAACGAGATTAAGAAGAATCCGGATATGCCGTTCTATCCAAGAACCTTTATCTTTGGTGCAAAGGCTTCCGCAGGCTACCGTCGTGCAAAAGCCATCATCAAGCTTATCAACAGCGTTGGTGATGTAATTAACAACGATGCTTCCATTAACGGAAAGCTGAAGGTTGTCTTCATTGAAAACTACCGCGTATCCAACGCTGAGTGGATTTTTGCGGCAGCAGATGTTTCCGAGCAGATTTCCACAGCTAGTAAGGAAGCATCCGGTACCGGTAACATGAAGTTCATGTTAAACGGCGCTATCACCTTAGGTACCATGGACGGTGCTAACGTAGAAATCGTAGAAGAAGCAGGCGCAGAAAACGCAGTTATCTTCGGCCTTTCCGCTGACGAGGTTATTGCTTACGAGCATAACAACGAGTACAATCCAAAGGCTATCTACAACACCAACACCGACATCCGTATGGCAATGACACAGCTTATCGACGGAACTTACGCACAGGATAATCCTGATTTATTCCGCGAGCTGTACAACTCTCTCTTAGAGACCAACGGCTACGAGCGTGCCGACCAGTACTTCATCCTCAAGGATTTCGTATCCTATGCAGAGGCACAGAAGCGTGTGGAAGAGAAGTACCGTGATGAAAAGGGCTGGGCAAAGTCCGCACTCATCAATATCGCTAAGAGCGGTAAGTTCTCCTCTGACAGAACCATCGAAGAGTACGTTCGGGATATCTGGCACTTAGAGAAGGTGCAGGTAAAGAAGAGCTTGAAAAAGTAACATCATACAATACGTGAGATATTGGAAGGGCAGTCCGGGCGGACTGCTCTTTCCGGTTTTAAGGGGAAATGAAAATCATATCGTCAATTTGCGCCATTTTGCGCCGCTTCGCCACGATTTTTTGTGCATTTTACATCTTGAATCTTGATTTTTCCTATGCTATAATCGACCCTGTTTATAGAAACTTGTAATAGGTTCTTTTATAAAAAGGAGACAAAAAATGATTAAGAATTTATATTTCGAGTATGCTGGCGAAAGCTTCAACGCTGACGAAATCGTAAAGGCTGTAAAGGCTGACTGGGTTGCTATGGGCAACAAGGTAAAAGAAATGGCTGATGCCAAGATTTATGTTAAGCCGGAAGACAACAAGGCTTACTATGTTGTTAATGAAGTTACATACAGCATCAATTTAAAGTAATTTCAAAATAGACGGAACAGACAGCGACGCAATGAGAAGAAGGTTTTCGGACCTTCTTCTTTTTTAATATAAATGACTGAAAATCAAACAAAAAAGATAAGAAAAACATGTTGAAATGTTATGAAAGATATGATACAATTAATGAACAGAACAAATGTTTGCAAACGTAAGGCAGACAGTATTTGGTGGGGAGGTGATGGAAATGGCAGAAGAAAAGCGGAAAATTGTTTTAATTGATGAAAATAATATTAAGGACAAAATTTTTGTTATCCGTGGACAAAAAGTTATGTTGGATTATGACTTAGCAGAGATTTATGGATATTCTACAAAAACCTTGAATCAGCAAGTTAAAAATAATGCTGACAAATTTGATGAGGACTTTCGGTTTAAACTAACAAAGGAGGAGAAGATTAGTTTGAGGTCAAAAAATTTGACCTCAAGTTGGGGTGGTTCAAGATATTTACCATATGCGTTTACTGAGCAGGGAATTTATATGCTAATGACGGTTTTAAAAGGAGATTTGGCCACAAAACAAAGTAAGGCACTAATACGAACATTTAAACAAATGAAAGACTATATTATTTCCAACCAAAATTTAATTGGAGAACGGGAATATTTACAACTGTCCATGCAAATAACAGATAATGTCCGAATAACAAAAGAACTTCGAGCAGATTTAAATAAAGTAGAAAACAGGATGGCAGCAACTATAGAACGCTTGGGAGACATGGTTACACATTCCGAGCTTTCCCAGGTAATGAATGAGTTTGGAGAACCACATGTAAAGCGAGGGTATTTGATTCTGAATGGTCAGCCGTTCAAAGCAGATTTAGCATACACAGAAATTTATAATCAGGCAAAAAAGTCAATTTATATTGTGGATAACTACATAGGAATAAAAACATTAGAGCAGCTGATTAGCAGTACAACAAAGGCAACCGTCACTATTTTTAGTGATAATTTGGCAAAGGGCTTAAATAAAAGGCTATTTACAGATTTTTGCAAAGAATATCCTTCCATTAAAATTGAATTATATGCGTCGGGCGGCATTTTTCATGACAGATATATTATATTGGATTATGAAGAAAAAAATGAAAAAATATACCATTGCGGAGCGTCTTCTAAAGATGCCGGGTCCCGGGTGACTTCTATTTTGGAAGACTGTGACAGAGAAAAATATAAGCATTTAATAACGGAGATATTGAAAAATCCGAAGTTAGTATTAAAATAGAACTATACTTTATAGGAGATGCCTGTTATGAAATTTTTATTTGCTTCAGATTCTTTTAAAGGAACTTTATCCAGTGTCCAAATTGCAGAACTTCTTGCCCGGGCGGCAAAGCAGGTGTTCCCGGACTGCGAGTGCCTTGGCATCCCGGTAGCGGATGGCGGCGAAGGAACGATGGAAGCGGTGCTTCG
>JAZQJL010000136.1:0-14365 GCA_045541595.1 Lachnospiraceae bacterium
GGTACAGAAAAAGTTGAATCCGGAATTGGAAATTGAAGGTGTGGTATTTACTATGTACGATTCCAGAACAAATTTATCACTGGAAGTAGTAGAGAATGTAAAAGCCCATTTAAATGAAAATATTTATAAAACTATCATTCCGAGAAATGTCAGACTTGCTGAGGCACCAAGTTATGGTATGCCGATCAATATGTATGACAGCAGATCAACAGGTGCAGAAAATTATCGTTTGTTAGCTGCCGAGGTAATTAGCAGAGGAGAAGAGTTATAATGGCAAAAAGAGGATTAGGAAAAGGTCTTGGCGTTTTATTTGGAGAGGATGTTGCACAGGAAGAAACTCCTGTTGTAAAAAGAGAACGAAAAGCTCCGGAAAAAAAGACAGAATCTGAAAAAAAAGGTTCTGAGAAACCTTCTAAAAATGTTTCACGTGAAACATCAAAAACTGAGCCGATAATCGTTGAAAAAATCGTGGAAGTTGAGAAGGTAGTAGAAGTTCCTGTAGAACAGAAATTGAAAATTTCTTTGATTGAGCCGAACAGTTCTCAGCCACGAAAGAAATTTGATGAAGAGGGTTTACAGGAGTTGGCAAATTCAATTAAAGAATTTGGCATTCTTCAGCCGCTTCTGGTTCAGCAGAAAGATGATCATTATGAAATCATTGCAGGTGAACGTAGATGGAGAGCTGCCCGTATCGCAGGATTAAAGGAAGTTCCTGTTGTGGTAAAAGAATATTCAGAGGATGAAATTTTCACGATTGCCTTGATTGAAAATATTCAGAGAGAAGACTTAAATCCAATTGAAGAAGCAGTCGCATACCAGAAGTTGATACAGGAACTGAAATTAAAACAAGATGAAGTGGCAGAGAAGGTTTCTAAGAGCAGGACTGCTATTACAAATTCCATGAGATTATTGAAGCTGGATCAAAGAGTACAGCAGATGTTAATCGACGAAATGATTACAGAGGGACATGGTCGTGCACTTCTTCCTATTACAGATCCGGAAGAACAGTTCACATTAGCTATGAGAGTTTTTGATGAAAAGTTAAGTGTTCGTGAAACAGAAAAGCTTATTAAAAAGATACAGGAAGAAAAGAAGGCTCCTGAAAAGCAAATAGAAGAAATAAAAGACGTAAGCTTTATCTACAAAAACCTGGAAGAAAAGTTAAAGAGAACACTTGGCACCAAGGTAGAAATTAAGAACAAAGCAAACAACACCGGAAAAATTGAAATCGAATATTATTCCATGGATGAACTGGAGCGAATCGTTGAACTGATGGATTCTTTACAGTAAATATTTGGAAATTATTAACAAGGAGAGAAAAGAATGAACGGACAACCGTTAAATCAGGAACAGATACTTTTAATTGCAGTATTAGTATTTGCAATACTAACCGTAGCACTTTTATCCACTACCATCATATTGCTGGTAAAAATAAGTTCCCTGACAAAGAAATATAATGCTTTCATGAAAGGATCTGACGGACATACTTTAGAGAGTACGATTCTGACAAGATTTAAGGAAATTGATATTCTGAAAGAAGAAAGTAAATATACATCCGAAAAACTGAATATTGCATGTGAGACATTAATCACGGCATATCAGAAGATTGGTATTGTGAAGTACGACGCATTTAAGGAAATGGGTGGAAAATTGAGTTTTTCTCTCTGTTTGCTTGATGATGAAAACAATGGTTTTATTCTTACTTCCATGCACACAAGAGAAGGCTGTTATACTTATGTAAAAGAAATTATTAAGGGAGAATCCTTTGTGGTTCTTGCAGCTGAGGAACGCAGAGCATTAGAAGAGGCGAAGAACAAGAGAAATCTCTATGCGGAATAAGCAGGAGAGTAACCGGAATAAGAATTCTAAATGGGAGGAATGAGAGAATGGCATTACATGTAATGGATGAGGCAAACCGTTGTTTGCAGTGTAAAGTCCCGCAGTGTCAGAAGGGATGTCCGATTAGTACAAATATTCCGGAGGCAATAAGACTTCTTAAGGAAAATAAATTAAACGAAGCAGGATGGATGCTGTTTGAGAATAATCCGTTGACTACAGTCTGTAGCTTAGTGTGTAATCATGAAAAGCAGTGTGAGGGACATTGCGTACTTGGAAAGAAAGGTGCACCGGTGCATTTTTCAGTAATTGAGAATTATATTTCTTCCACGTATGCCAATCAGATGACACAGGGACCGGCACCTTCTAATGGTAAAAAGGTGGCGATTATCGGTTCCGGTCCGGCGGGCCTTACTATTGCAATTATTTTAGCCAGATACGGATACCAGATTACTATTTTTGAAGGCAAAGATAAAATCGGTGGAGTACTTCGATATGGGATTCCGGAGTTCCGTCTTCCAAAATCTGTAATTGATGATATCGAGTACCGGCATTTGGAAAAGAAGGGAATTAAGATTCGTCCAAATACCAACATTGGGTTTGCAATTACGATTGATGATTTGTTCCGGGATGGATATAAGGCAGTGTTTATTGGTACCGGTGTGTGGAAACCAAATGTGTTACACATCAAAGGAGAAACATTGGGCCATGTGCATTTTGGTATCAATTATCTGAACAATCCGGATAGTTATAAGCTTGGAAAAAAGGTTGTAATTATTGGTGCGGGAAATGCGGCAATGGATGTGGCGAGAACGGTAATCCGTAAAGGTTCCACCGATGTCACCTGTTTTTCCATTACAAAAAAGGTTGCTGCCAGTGATTATGAATTCAGTTATGCCCAGTTGGAGGGTGTAAAGTTTGAGTACAATCGTCGTCCGGTGGAAATTACGGATGACGGTGTGATTTTCATTGATATTTTGGAAAAGGAAGATGGCTCTATGGAAGATATTCCGGGTACGGAACAATTGGTACCTGCAGACAGTGTTATTATTTCCATCAGTCAGGGGCCTCTTTCCAGATTGGTGAGAACCACAGAAGGATTAAAGGCAAATGCAAGAGGATTGTTAGATGCAGACGAAACAGGCCATACTTCTCTCCCGGGTGTGTTTGGTTCCGGTGATGTGGTAAACGGAGCAAGAACTGTAGTAGAAGCGGTGGCACACAGTAAAGTTGTGGCAGAGTCAATGCATCAGTATATTCAAAGTTTACCGGAATAAAAGGATTTGATACAAAAGACGGAAGAAGGTACAAGGACGTGCGCAGAATAAAAACAGAGCAGATAAAGGGACGGGAAATCCTGGCAAAGGATGTGTACAGTTCCGGCGGAGTGGTTCTGATTTCAGAAGGAACTATTTTAAAAAAAGAATATGTGGAAAAACTTCTGGAGTTAAAAATAACGGATGTATTTGTAGAAGATGAGATTTCCAAAGATATTCAGATTCAGGATATCACAGAGGAAAAAATCAGTGAGCAGTGCGTAGAAAAGCTAAAGGATACACTGGAACGGTTTTCCTATGCTTCCGGAGAAGAATTGCGCGAACTTTCCAAGGTAGCAACGGAAGTCATGGAAGGTGTGCTTTTGCAGGATGAAGTTATTTATACCATTTCCAATGTGCGAAATTACTCCCAAAGTTTATATGAACATTCTTTGAGTGTGGCGGCTTTATCTACTTTGATTGCGGTACGGGCCGGATATTCTCAGGAGGAAACAAAAAAGATTGCCATGGGCGCATTGCTGCACGATATCGGTTTTACAAATGTAAAAGAGAACTATCGTGGAATAATCCTTAGTGAAGAAGAGGAAAAAGTTCAAAAAGAAATCAAACGACATGTGGTTTATGGGTATATAGAAGTGGAACAACAGGACTGGATATCTTCTGTAGCCAGAGAAATTATTTTATATCATCATGAGCGCTTAGATCGTAGCGGGTATCCGTTTCATATGTCAGGAGAAAAATTAAAGCCACAGGTACGTCTTGTGGCTATTTGCGATGCATTTGATAATATGGTGTACGGAAATTTGGAACCAAGAAAAAAAGTTCATGAAGCATTAGATGAAATCATGAAAAACAGCGGTGAAAAATTTGATGCGGAGTTGGTAAAGATATTTTTACGCTCGGTAGCTACTTATCCAACGGGTGCTTTAGTACAGCTGAATGATGGAAAATGCGGAATCGTGCTTCGACAGAATGCGGATGCTCCGACAAGACCGTTAATCCGGCTGGTGGAGCAGAATCAAGACGGGGAATGGATTGGAAAAGAGGACAAAGATCTGACAGAGGAACTGGCGTTGTTTATTGTAGATACGATAGAATAAAGAAAGGGCGTGGAATAATGGAATATGTAATTTTAGTAGTTGATGACGACACTTCGAATCTGGCTCTTGCACAGAAAATTTTGGGGAAAGAGTATCGAATTGCAGCGGCAAATTCGGGCATGGTGGCATTTAAATATTTGGAAAACAAATGTCCGGATCTGATTCTATTAGATATTAATATGCCGGAAATGGATGGGTTTGAGGTGATGGAGAAGTTACGGTCAATGGAAAAGTTTTCTAATGTGCCGGTTATTTTCCTGACTGCGGACAATGACCCGGAAACGGAGACAAAGTGCTTTGCAACAGGAGCAGTGGATTTTGTTGCAAAACCGTTTATTCCGGACGTACTTTTAAGCCGTGTAAGAAAAACTCTGGAATTGGAAAAATACCGTACCAGCCTGGAGCACATGGTGGAGGAACAAACCCGTATTATCACGGCAAGAACCCGTCGGATCAGCCAGATTCAGGAGCAGGTCATCATGGGTATGGCAACTTTGATTGAAACCCGTGATAACAGTACGGGAAAGCATGTAAAAAACACGAAAACCTATGTCCGGATGATTGCAAACGAGCTGAAGGAACGGGGCCTTTTTACGGATATTCTGGATGAAGATTATATCATGAATGTGTGCAAGGCTGCACCGTTGCATGATGTGGGAAAAATTAAGATTTCCGATGCCATTCTTCGTAAACCGGGAAGATTGACGGAGGAAGAGTATAACGCAATGAAGCTTCATACGGTTTACGGAAAAGAAATCATCAATGAAATCATTGGTGGAGTAGAAGATCCGGCGTATGTAAAAATTGCAGAGGATATTGCAATGTACCATCATGAAAGATGGGACGGTGCGGGTTATCCTATCGGATTAAAGGGAGAGGATATACCGTTGTGCGCCAGAATTATGGCGTTGGCAGATGTATTCGATGCTCTTTATGAAGAACGTTGTTACAAAGAGCCGATTCGCCCGATTTTCAAAATTATGCAGACGTTAAATGAGGGCAAGGGAACTCAATTTGATCCGGTGATTACGGAAGTGTTTTTAAGTATGGAACAGGAAATCAAGAATTTACTGGGTGAGCTTTTATAAAGGAGGGAATCCGTATGGAAAACAGAGGAACAGAAAGAATACTTATTCTGGCTTATTCTGCATATACGCTGGCCATGACGGCTGCTGCCACAATTCTTAGCTGGCCGGCATGGATTATTCCTGTAATTATTGCGGAAATGTTGATTGCCTGGATTGCATATTCAAAAGAAGTAAGAGATTTCCGTTTTCGTGCATTTTTACTTTCCGGATTTGTACTAATTACGTTTGGAATATATGCCGGCATGTCGGATTCTTTTCCGAGTGTTTTAATTACGTTTTCGGCGGTTGTTATATTGCTTGGATTATTTGGAATTCCAGAAATTATATTTTTGGAAATAGGATTTTCTTTTGTAATTTTCTTATTTCATTTTTTTATGCGGGATACGATTCCTTTTGAAACGGGAATGGATAAATACCGTTTGTTTGTACAATTGGCATCCGTATTTGTGGCGGAAATTGCTACATACTTTATCGTAAAGCGTCATGGGGAAATGAATCGTGAAATGCAGGAAATGATTGAAGAATTGAAGCTTGCAGAGAGAAGTAAAAGTGACTTCATGGCCAATATTTCCCACGAAATCCGTACGCCGGTTAACACGGTTTGCGGTATGAGCGAAATGATTCTTCGGGAGGAAATTCCGGAAAACGTCAGAGAAAATACATTTAATATTCAGACAGCGGGAAGAAATCTGCTTTCTTTAATCAGTGATGTATTGGACTTCTCCGAGTTGGAATACGGAAAAATGAATTTGGTGGAGGAACCGTATAATCTGACGTCCACAATTAATGACGTAATTAATATGGCAATTGCCCAAAAGGGTTCTAAGAACTTGGAATTGATTGTGGATTGTGATGCGAAAATTCCGTACACACTTTTGGGTGATGAGCAGAAACTCCGCCGCGTAATTTTAAGCTTTGTAAACAATGCAATTAAGTTTACGGAGGCGGGATGTATTACCATTACCATATCTGCCAGAAAAGAGGAATATGGCATTAATCTTTGCGTAAAGGTAAGAGATACCGGTATCGGTATTGCGGAAGAGAATTTGGAGAAACTGTTTTCCAGCTTTAATCAGGTGGATACCAAGAGAAACCGGCAGGAAGGCGGTATTGGTATCGGTCTTGCTATTGCTAAGAAAATCGTTAGTAAAATGGGTGGTTTTATCAGCGTGAACAGTACGTTGGGACGGGGCAGTGAATTTATGTTTGTTGTGCCTCAGAAAGTTATTGACGACCGTCCGATGGTGGCTGTTCGGAATGCCCAGAGTATTAACATTATTGTATATATCGATACGGAGAAGTATCAGTTTGCAGAAATCAGAGATGATTACATCAGTAACATCCGTCACATGGTAGCCGGACTGGAAGTACGGTGTCATCAGTGTCGGAATCTTCAGGAATTCAAGCGCAGAATGGAAAAGGAAATTTACACGCATGCGTTTATTACCATTGATGAATACCGGGAAGATAAAGAATATTTCATCGAGTTGTCTGAGCAGATGGTTGTTGTTATGCTTCAGAACAGAGATAATGTGGAGACACCGGGAGGCAATATTAAGCTGGTTTACAAGCCGTACTATGTGCTTTCCATTGCCAGTGTTTTAAACGGTGACTATTCACTGCAGCGTCTGGACGGTACCCATTACCAGGGCAAGAAGTTTATTGCGCCGGAAGCAAATGTGCTTGTGGTAGATGATAACCTGATGAACCTGAAGGTTGTGGAAGGTCTCCTTCGTCCATACAAGATTAAAGTGTTTGTGGCAACCAGCGGAAAAGAGTGTTTGTCGAAGTTAGACAGTATGCGCTACGATATTATTTTCATGGATCATATGATGCCGGAAATGGATGGCGTGGAAACCGCCCACAAGATTCGTGCAAGATCCGGTGTGTATTTCCAAAACGTACCGATTGTGGCGCTGACTGCCAATGCTATCGGTGGTGCAAGAGAAATGTTCCTGGAGGAAGGCTTCCAGGAATACGTGGCAAAGCCAATTGAAATGTCCCATATGGAACGTGTGCTTAGAAAATATATTCCGGAAGAAAAGATTATCCGGATGGATGATGCATCTGAGCCATATGAGGATGTTCAGGAACAGGAAAAGGAAGTAGAAGATTTCCGCATCAATCGCCGGAGAGGCATCCAGTATTGCGGCGGCAATGAAGAGGATTACAAAGAAATCTTACAGGTGTACTTAAATACAGGCCTGCAGAAAATCAGGGAAATCCGGGAAAACTACAAGAAGGAAGACTGGAAGAACTATACGATTTTAGTACATGCTTTAAAGAGCACTTCCATTGGTGTCGGTGCCACCGAGTTGGGCGAAATGGCCAAGGAGTTGGAAACTGCCGGCAAGGAAGGCAACATCTCTTATATTCAGGCGCATCACAGAGAGGTTATGCATGAATACGAAGAAGTGCTGTTGGAAATTGGTGGTGAAACCATCCGTGATAAGTTTGCCAAGGGACCGGTAGCGATTCAGGCGGAAGAACCGGAAACTGTAGTGGAAGCAGTGCGCGAGGAAATCGGAGAAGACCAGTTAAAGTTCCACTTAAAAGCATTGATTGAGCTTTTGGATACTTTTGAAAAAGATGAAGTGGAAAACAAGATAAAAGAATTATCGACTTATTGCTATCAGGGAACCAACCTGGAAGATATGTTAAAACAGGTCAGTGAAAAGGTACAACAGTTTGACTTCCTGACTGCTGCGGAATTAGTGACAAAGCTACTGGAGGAAGGAGGAAGTGCAGATGCGTAGATTGATAAAGTACTTTGATAATCTGGATAGTGAGTTTTCATTAAAAATCTTTCAGGTTGCGGCATTTGGCGGTATGTTAGCGGCTATGGCGGGCTGCTTTACCTCCCTCATTTCCGGCCTGCCGATTGCAGTAGTGCTGGTAACGTTTATTGGCGGTCTGATGGCAGTGGCTTTAATGATAATTGCAAAAAAGACAGGAAGAGTGGCATTGTGCAGCAGCATTTTGATTATTGTTTTAAACTGTTTTATTCTTCCCTTTGCCTACTTTACCAGCGGCGGCGTAAAAAGCGGCATGAGCGCCTGGTTTGTACTGGGTATATTCATTGTATTTTTACTGATTAAGGGAAAAAGATTTTGGATTTATTTGTGTCTTTCCCTGGCCAGTATGGTATTTTGCTATGTGTATTCCTACCATCATCCGATTTCCGTTGTTCCGTTAGAGGATGAATGGACTTCCTATGAAGACATGATTTTCAGTATCCTGATGGTAACGATTATTATCGGTTTAATTGTTCGTTTCCAAAACCGGGTATATGAAAAAGAACAGCAAAAAGTCGTAGAACAAAATAAAGAATTGGAACGTTTATCCGGTGCAAGAAACAGTTTCTTTGCCAACATGAGCCATGAAATCAGAACACCGATTAATACCATTATCGGTTTAAACGAAATGATTTTGAGAGAAGATGTTTCGGAGGAAATTGCGGAAAATGCAATTCATATCCAGAATGCCAGCAAAATGCTGTTGGCAATTATTAATGATGTTTTGGACATGTCAAAGATTGAATCCGGAAAGATGGAAATTGTTCCGACGCAGTATGAAACCGGTGCCATGTTCAGTGACCTGGTAAACTTAATCTGGATTCGTGCCCATGAAAAGAAGTTGGAGTTTAAGCTGGATATTTCTCCGGAAATACCTTCCATGCTCCACGGCGATGAAGTCAGAATCAAACAGGTAGTAACCAATTTACTGACAAATGCCGTAAAGTATACGCAGAAAGGCTATATTTCCCTGAGTGCACGAAGTGAACTGAGGGACAATAATAAGGTTCTTCTGACCATTTCCGTAAGAGACTCCGGTATCGGTATCCGTAAGGAGGACATGCAGCGCCTGTTTGACTCCTTCCAGAGAATTGATGAGGGAACAAATGCGGGTATTGAGGGAACCGGCCTTGGCTTGTCCATTGCGCATCAGCTGGTGGATATGATGGGCGGTAAGATTACTGTAGACAGTATTTACCAGAAAGGTTCCGTATTTACGGTTCAGATTGAGCAGGACATTGTGGACGGAAATCCAATGGGCCATATGGACTTTATGACCAAGGGCTCTGCCCAGCGAAGAAAGAAATATAAGCAGATTTTTGAAGCTCCGGATGCCAGAGTTTTGGTTGTGGATGATAATGAGATGAATCTGCTGGTTACAAAAAAACTGCTCCGCGACACAAAAATTCAGGTGGATCTGGCAAAGAGCGGAAAAGAGTGCCTGGAGTTAACAAAACAACATTTCTATCATGTTATTTTTATGGACCATATGATGCCGGAGATGGATGGTGTCAAGACCTTGAACCATATGCAGACGCAGGAAAACGGTTTGTGCCGTGAAGCCCCGGTAATTGCCCTGACAGCAAATGTTATGGCGGGTGCTGAGCAGATTTATCGTGATTACGGATTCCAGGGTTATCTTGCCAAGCCAATCAGCGGCACGCTTATGGAAGCAATGCTGTTAAAATTCCTTCCGAAGGAACTGGTGGAATATAATGCGGTTGAAACGGAAGAGGAAGTCGAAAATGTTATCCAGAATGTAACAGCGGTAAAGCGTAAAAAGATTCATATCACTACAGACTGTGTGTGTGATCTTCCGAAAGAATTTCTGGAGCATTACGGCATTGACACTATGTATTGTTATGTGCATACTGACAAGGGACGGTTCTGTGATGTCAATGAAATCACATCCGATAATCTGCTGGAGTATCTGGCGGGAGAAGAAGGAAAAGCAAAATCCCAGACGGCATCCATGGAAGAATTCGAAACGTTTTTCTCCAATGCGCTTAGTGTGGGTGAGCAGGTAATTCATATTTCGACAGCCCAGAAAGCCGGCAGTGGCTTTAAAACAGCAACGGCGGCTGCACAGGGATTTGATAACGTACATGTGGTAGATTCCGGTCATTTATCCAGCGGACTCGGTCTGATGGTTATGCGTGCCGCGCATTTAGTAAAGCGGGGCATGACCGTGACAGAGATTATCAAAGATTTGGAAAAGATGAAGACAAAGATTTCTACCAGCTTCATTGTACCGTCAGCAGAATCTCTGTACAGAAACGGAAAAATCAGTTATAATGTCATGAAGATATGTGAAGTGTTTGATTTGCATCTGGTACTGTCTTTAAAAAAGAGCAAGCTTGTATTGAGCAGAATTAAGGGCGGCAGTATGAAGCGGGCTTACATGGAATATATCCGGGAAAACTTCAAGGGCAAAACGAATATAGATACAAGAGTTTTATTTATTACCTATGCCGGTTGTACATCCAAACAGTTAAGAGAATTTAAAGAGGAAGTAATGAAATATCAGGAGTTTGAACGTATTGAATTTCAGAAAGCCTCCGCTACCATTTCCAGTAACTGTGGCCTGGGAGCAATGGGTGTCTTATACATAAAGAAAGGCAAGGGCGAGTAAAATAAAAGAAAGCAGACAAAAAGGTCTGTGGAAGGATGCAAGAGAGGATTTATAGTGCATAGTTTTTTAAGAGCAATCGGTTTCGGCAGTATTAAAAACCGGACAGATGAAGAAAAGTTAATTAACCTGGTAATAGAAAATGCAACGGAAAAGCAGGTGTTCCGCATGTCGGAAGAACGTTCTGTTGTAGAGCTCATGATGGAGGTGGCAGAGGATACCGGCGTGGTGGTAAGAGGAGAAACAGATGCCCGGGGAAATTTTCACGTGGCACATTACTTCCCGATCCGCCGGGGAAATGCTGTTACCACAGAGGAGCCGCTGTTTGTAAATAAGCGGGTAGATACGGATGCTTACACCGGTATGTGTGATGACTACCGTATTGGCGTTTCCCTTATTTTCTATATTCAGAACGTGGTGGATTTGCTAAAAAATCCAATCCGTAAAAAAGAACGCAGGCGGTGCCCGGTGTATCTGTCTGCGTTGGCAGCAGAGGGAAAAATTCTGCTTCCGGTGGAAAAAACAAAAAAAGAAGCAGAAAAGGTAAAATCCGATTTGCAGAACCGCTCGGCTCTGATAGCTGAAGCAAAACAGGGAAATCAGGAGGCAATGCAGAGTCTGACGTTTGACGACATCGACCAGTATGCCGTGGTGAGCCGGCGCATCCGCAAGGAAGACATCTATTCTATTGTGGAAACAAGCTTTATCCCGTATGGTTCCGAGTCTGACAATTATTCCATTCTGGGATACATCAACAGTGTGGAAAAGCAGACAAATTTCTATACCAAAGAAGAATTTTACGTGTTGAACGTGGAATGTAATGAGATGAGTTATGATGTCTGCATTCATGTGGATGATTTGCTGGGCGAGCCGATGCCGGGCAGACGGTTCCGGGGCAACGTCTGGATGCAGGGTAAAGTAGAGGTGTAATGGAGTTACACCGGATGACTAAAGAAAGGAAGAGAGAAAAATGGAAAAGCATGTATCTTACAAAACACAGGGAGTTTGCTCCAGAGGAATTGAATTTGATATTGTGGACGGTATAGTCCGCAATGTAGAATTTATCGGCGGTTGTCGCGGAAACACACAGGGTGTGGCAAAGTTGGCAGAAGGCATGGAGGCAACAGAAATCGTAAAAAGATTAAAGGGCATCGAATGCCGTGGCGATAATTCCTGTCCGAATCAGCTTGCACTGGCTGTGGAAGCTAATATGTAAAGCGTGAAATAATTTATTTCATCCATAAGAATCCCCATATCACATATTCTCCGAGGGCCTGCCCGGGTACAAATGTGATATGGGGATTTTGCGGATTGTGAAATATATAGGGTGTAATATATTAGTTTTCCACAGACAGTGCGGGATGAAATTCTGATAAACCCTTCGTTTATGCGGTTTGCAACCATTGGTTGCGAAAGTTCAAGCCGGACTTGGTAGTAAAAAATAAGGAGATTTCGTATAGTAAAGACGCAGGAAAGGTCATGAATGATGAATTGGCCTTATCGGAAATTCACATGTCCATGGGAGGAGAATAAGTTATGAAATTGAGTGAGAAAATATTTACTTGCAGAAGAAAGGCCGGTTTGTCCCAGGAGGCACTTGCAGAGGAACTGGGAGTGTCAAGGCAGGCGGTCAGCAAATGGGAGACCGGAGATGCGGTGCCGGAAATCGGTAAACTGGTGGCTTTGGCAAAAAGCTTTGGTGTAACGACAGACTGGTTGCTTTCTGAGGAGGAGCCGGAGGATAAGGAAGAGTCCGGACAGGAAAGCACGGCAGAAAATAATTACTATTATAAAGAAAGCAGTGCGGAACGTTTTGAAAAGACAGCGGATGATTGGATGGACCGGGTGCCGGGAATTTTTAAGAAAATGGTACGGAAATTCGGCTGGATTGCCGGAGTATATATTGCGGCAGGCGGTGCAGGCTTTACTGCACTGGGTTTAATTGCCAAAATTATGGTAAGCGGAATGATGAACAGTTTTAATCGTGCAACGGACAGTATGCGGAGAAGCATGGGCATGGGCGGTTTTGGCGGAAGCTCCGCTACATTTTATGATGCAAACGGAAATCAGTTAAGTGCGAAGGAAAGCGCGGAACTGGCCGAACTGTTGGAAATGTCCGGAAATTCCGTTTCTTCGTGGGGCGGAGATTTTATGGAGTCCGGAATAGATGCCATGAACGGAATGATGCAGAACAATCCGGTTTCTATTCTGGCGAATATTATGATTATCGGCGGACTGGTTGCGTTAATTGGCGGCAGTATTTTTGCGGTGAGCTGGTACAAAAAGTCCAAAGAACAAAAATAATTTGTCAAATCAGGAAGCCTTATCAAATTTTTTGTTTCCTTTTGCATAAAAAAATGGTATGATGGGAAAGAATAAGAAGAGATAAGGGGACTTGGTATGAACTGGCTTTTCGATTTGATTTCCAATCAGTTTTTGATTGCAGGAATATCTTCCTGGGCGGTTGCACAGGTGTTAAAGGTATTTATCCATGCTGCGGTATATAAAAAATTAGAATGGACCCGTCTGTTTGGCGATGGTGGCATGCCAAGCGGACATTCCGCCACCGTAACCTCTGTGGCGGTGATGAGTGCGTTAGCCTGTGGAGTAGACAGCTTCGAATTTGCCATCGCGGCAATTCTGGCGATTATTGTTTGTCACGATGCCATGGGGGTACGCCGCGAAACCGGCAAACAGGCAGTTATCATTATTGAAATGATAGAGCTTTTGGAAGCAATGACAAAAAAGGATTTGCCGGAGGCAAAGCTGAAAGAATTTGTAGGTCATACACCGCTTCAGGTAATTGCGGGTACATTGATTGGCATTGCCAATGCCTGCGTTCTGTATTTTGTAGCGTATGCATAAAAAATAGGACTTCTGCATTTTAAAGTGCAGGAGTCCTTTTCTTGTATCGACAAGGAAAATAAACCACCTGCTATGCAGGTGTGTTCCCAAATAGCTTTAGCTTCAAGCAAAAACCTCCTGTGATATAATGAGTGCAGGTTCGCCAACCGCACGAAATTATATTACAGGAGGTATCCAAGATGGATAAGAATAGTTTAGCACATACGATGTGGGAATGTAAGTACCATATTGTGTTTGCACCAAAGTACAGAAGAAAAGTTATATATCAGCAAATAAAGGCAGATGTGGCACGTATACTGAGTGAACTGTGTAAGAGGAAAGGAGTAGAAATAATAGAGGCAGAAGCCTGTCCTGACCATATACACATGTTTGTAAGGATACCACCAAAGTATAGTGTTTCAGAAGTAATGGGATATTTAAAAGGAAAAAGTTCGCTGATGATATTTGAGAGGCATGCCAACTTAAAATATAAGTATGGGAATCGCCATTTCTGGTGCAGGGGTTACTATGTTGATACAGTAGGTAAGAATGCAAAGAAAATCGAAGAGTATATCCGAAACCAGTTAAAAGAGGATTTGGAATACGATCAAATGTCACTGAAAGAGTATGTTGACCCGTTTACGGGTGAGCCGGTGGAAAAGGGCAAATAAAAAGAGGCTCTTTAGAGCCAGCCCGTGACCGCAGTGCGGAAGGCGGATCTTTCAGAGCCTCTTTAGAGGCAAGCTGGGAACAGCGGCTTATAGCCGCAGAGCAAACCACCAGCTAAGCTGGTGGT
>JAZQJL010000137.1:0-5111 GCA_045541595.1 Lachnospiraceae bacterium
ACCAGGGACGGTGCAATCAGCACCATCATAATAAAAGAGCCGGTTACGGTTACCACGCTGGCACAAATCTGCACCACATCATTGGACAGGGAGGTATTAATCACATCAATGTCGTAAGAAATTCTGCTGATGATGTCGCCGGACATATTAACGTCGAAATAACCTACCGGCAATTCCATCAGTTTGTCAAATACGTCCTGACGCATCCTGCGTACCGTTTTCTGGGTAATGGTACGCATTAAAAGTGCCAGTCCGTAGGAAAGCACGGAGGATGCTGCATAAAACACCACCATCCATCCCGCATAATAAAATACCGTATCAAAGTCCACCTGTCCGATACCCACAATGGCATCAATCGCCTTACCGGACAGCATCGGCCCTACAAGGGCAAGACCGTTTCCGGCAAAGGTAAGTACTACTGCTGCCAACAGCAGCCATTTATATAATTTTAAGTAATTCCATAAGCCACGAAGTGCTTTTTTCGGATCTCGTGCCCGCTCGTATTTCTTGGATGCGGGCGTTTTCGGTCCCGGTGCCGCCATTGAATTTGTCCTCCCTTATGCCGTTATTTCCAGACCCATCTGGGATTTATAGATTTCACGATAGGTTTCGCAGCTTGCCATCAGTTCTTCATGACTTCCCTGACCGATTACCTGTCCGTCATCCAAAACCAGAATCAGGGCAGACTGCATCACCGAGCTGATTCTCTGGGCAATGGTTACCGTAGTAATGCCCTGCTTCTGCTCACGGATTTGTTTTCTGATATAGGCATCGGTTTTATAGTCCAATGCGGAAGAGGCATCATCAAGCAAAAGAAATTCGTTTTCTCCTGCCAAAGCTCTGGCCACCAGCATTCTCTGCTTTTGGCCACCGGAAAAATCCGCGCCTTTAATAGCCGCCACATGGTCGAATCCGCCCTCTTTTTCCATGATAAAGTCATAGGCATTGGCCTGCTTTGCCGCCGTCTCAATCTGCTCATCCGACAACTCCCGTCCAAAACTGATATTTTCTCTTACGGTATCATGAAATACCACATCATTTTGAAACGCCACACCGAACTTCCGGCGAAGTTCCTGTAACGGATAGGTTTTGATGTTCTTACCATCAATAAAAATTTCTCCCTCCGTTACATCATAAAACCGCATCAGAAGGTTTAGCAGCGTGGTTTTACCGGAACCGGTAGCCCCGATAATTCCAAGGTTCTGCCCCGGCTTTATGGAAAAGGTCACATGTTCCAGACAAAGCTTCTCCATATCCCCCTGATAACTGAAGGACACATTTTTAAACTCTAGACGGTTTTGATTTGCCGAACCAAGTAACCGCTCCAGCTGTAAATCATTCTCTGCATCCAGTACTGCACCAACACGCTCGGAAGAAGCGAAGGCCTTGGAAAACATGACAAAAATACGGTTAATGGCAATAACCGCATTGGAAATCATAGTGAAGTAAGTAAGAAACGCAACAATTTTTCCTGCCTGGGTCAATCCTAAATTTACCCGATAGGCACCTACAATCACCACCATGGTAAGGCCCATATTCAGGAAGAAGTTAATCAACGGACTGGACGCCGCCATTACGCCGGAAGCCAGTAATTCCTTATCGGAAACTTCCACGTTGGCTTTTTCAAACCGCTTCTTCTCGTACTCCTTTTTGGACAATGCCTTAATCACACGGATACCTGCCACATCTTCCCTCAGGGTCCGCACCATCACATCGATGGACTGCTGTACTTTGCCATACAGCGGAATTCCTTTTTTGGAAACAATCACGATAACCGCCACAATAAAGGGCATGGTTCCTGCCAACACCAGCGTCAGAACCGGATCCAGCGTTGCTGTAATTACCAGACCGCCCAGGATAATCATAGGTGCCCGGACACCCATACGCTGCATCATATTGATGGCATGATGAATATTATAGGTATCTGTGGTCATTCTTGAAATCAGGGACGGAATGCCGACCTTATCCGTCTGCTTTCCCGATAAATGAAGAATTTTCTGAAATAAATCATTACGTAACACAAAAATTGTATTTTTTGATACTTCTGCTGCTTTACGATTGGCAAACACATTAAAATTTCTTGCCAGAATTGCCATCAGAAGCATCATCAGGCTCCAGAAAATCATGCTGTTCATACTACCGGAGGCTTTTGTTTCCGGAATTACATTATCCAAAATATGCGCCAGTATCCAGGGCATGAACAGTTCTGCCACGGTGCCGCAGATTTTGACCAGAAGGCCAAACAGCATACGTCCGTAATACGGTTTTAAGTATTTCATAATAAGTTTCATAGTATTATCTTTTCCTTCACTTATTTCATCCCACTACGCTTTTGTCTCAAATAAAATCTTCTGCGGTATTTTAATTCCGCATATTCCATAATCTGCTTCATGTAGACCGCATCATACAGACCACCTATGGCACCTACCAACGGAATGCCCTGTAAAAATTTCATGTATAAAAGCTCCCCCGAAAGGCATCCTGCCACCGCTTTTATGGAATCCTCCACCGTGCTTGCCTTCATATAAGCGCCGTAATCCATATAAAAGTTCAGTTCCTCGTTAATATTTTGCAGTTCCCTTCCATAGCTTAGGGCCCCACGGATCAAAAGAAGGACAAACCTTTTCTCCTCCTCATCCTCATAATCGAAACCATAATTTAAGGCAATTTCATAAACACCCTTTAGCATTAACCCGGTAAATAAGGCTATATCCGGCAATCCGATACCGAGCACACCAAGGCCTACCCCTGCCGCGCCGGACAGCAATAAATTTCCGGTGCCTGCTCCCGTTGCCTTTTTAGAAAACACCTTCAGTGCCTTATTATTTCCGTGAACTTTTGCTGCGTACTCGTTAATCTGATAATTCTTTTTCATCTCGTCTTTTTTGTAGGTTTTCTCGATAACTCCGGTACCCTTTTCAAATACCAGTCGGAATGCCTTGCCAAAGGCAGCATCCAGTGTATTCTGCAATCCGGCCGGAATTTTTTCTTCCAACAGCCGGTTTAACCGGGAGTCTGTTTTTTCTGCCCGTTTTTGCAAAAATGCCAGTTCCCGATTGACTACCTTGCCCCATTCTTTTTCCAGTGGTGTAATCTTAGCTTTCTTCATATCAATTCTCCACCTTTATTTCTTTCCACTCTCCCGGCGCAAGCGACGGGTCCAGCACAATATCTCCCATGGAGATACGCTTCAAATATATGACCAGACAGCCCACCGCTTTCATCATACGGCGTATCTGTCGTTTTCTTCCCTCTGTGATAGTAATTTTCCCCTTGGTAACCGGGTGAAACGGCCGGTTATGGGCATACTTTTGTTGAAGCAGTTCCGGTAGCTGCGGGAGCACCTGCGCAAGTTCTGTAGCTTCCGTCAGTTCCAGTTTTGCCGGCGCAGTCAGCTTTTCCGAGCCAATCACCGCTACTCCCTGTTCCAGCATCTGCTTCTTTTCTGCAGTTATTTCACCCAGTACAAAAAACTCATAGCATTTTTCTTTTTTATGTTCCGGTCTGGTCATCAGCTGATTCCAGGCTCCGTCATCGGTAATGATAAGTAAGCCTTCCGTCTCCAAATCCAGTCTTCCCACCGGAGACAGATTCTCATTATGCAGTTCCTTAAAGTAATCCATCACCGTAGGATATCTGTCATCGGTCCTGGCGGTGACACATCCCACCGGCTTGTTGAACATGTAGTAGTGATACATTTTGATTTCCCTGCAACTGATTAAAATAATTCATCCAGTAACATATAATACCGTATTTTTTCCCAATCCGGCTGAATGCCCAGCTTTTCAAAAACAATTTCCGGATTTACCTCTCCGTAGCTTCCGCCACCGTACTTTCCCTCGTAATTATGTAAAAAACTCCGATAGCACAGGGCAATGTCCTGGTACTTATCTGCCACACCTGCGCGACCTAAGTCCAAAAAACCGCAAACCCTGCCATCTTGCAAAAATACATTTGGCAGACAGTAATCTCCGTGGGAAAATACCAATTCCTCCTCCGGACGGTTTGCTACCAGCCAGTCCAGTAACGCCTGCGGATTTTTAAATCCGTCGGGACCAAAGGTTTCCGGCTCCACGTTGTCCACATCCACCAGACCATGATCCACGTTATATTTTGCCATGCGAAGTTTTTCATCCAGACAAGCGGAATACGGGCATTCAGAAACATCCACACTCCAAAGCAATTTGAGCCCCTCTGCCAGTGCTTCCGCCAGAATCTCCGGCTGTCGCATATATTCTTCGTCGCAGGACATGCCTCCCCGCAGTTTGGACATCAGCAGATAATTTCTACCCTCCCACTTACCGCGGCATAACACCTCCGGTACAGGAAGTTTTCCATTCAGCCACTGCATCACCTGATACTCTCTATCGGACTCTTCGCAGAATTTTTCTATTTTTATAACCTTATCTTCATACACCAAAACAGAAGAGTCGGACATACCCACGGTATCTTCTTTTGCTCCCTTTAACTCAACAATAATGGTAAGTTGCCCGTTGATTTCTTCAATTCTTCCCTGCAGATTGGCTTTTTCCAGCCATTTCAAGGCAGGGCTGTCAGTAATAATGGTCGGTACGGTATAAGAGTTAAATTCCGCGTTATTTTCAATAAACAACTTGCAGGAATTTCCCTCACAATCCGTCCCCTCTATCATGTACCGCGCCGACAATGTTCCTGTTTCGTTATCCTCTGCCCGTTGGGTGTCCACTCCGCCGGGCAGAATAGTGCCTTGAAAGAACGGGCCATCGCAACTTCCGTCAAAGGTCAGCATCCGGACAGTTTTATTCTCCGATACCACCTCATGACAACCCGTTATATTTACATAAACCCGCAATACTTCCATGAAATACTCCTACTCTCTTCCCAGGCAGTCGTGGATAAAGTACAATGCCATCGCCTCCATACGTCGATTGCCCTCTTTGGTAAAACCATGATCCTCATCCAAAAAAGTTTCTAATCTGGCATCTTTGTAAAAGGTTTTCGCCTTATAGCTATAAGCAATCGGAACGATTTTATCTGCCGTTCCGTGCATGAAAAGCACCGGCTTATCAAACTCGCCCAAATGCTCCCAAATCACGTAATCTTTGGAGATTTCAAAGAACTGATGGCCTAAC
>JAZQJL010000138.1:0-10822 GCA_045541595.1 Lachnospiraceae bacterium
TATGACACCACATTTTTCTGCCACCCGAAGGGACGCAACATTTTTTTCATCAATATTTGCATAAACTTCCGTACATCCCAGTTCATCCTCGGCATAGCGTACCAATTCGGTGAGCACTTCCGTGGCAAGTCCCTTGCCCCATTCAGAACGCTTTATAACATAACCTGCTTCCGGAGGAAATTCTCCTTCCTTAAAGCCTGCTCTTCCAATGAGCTCTCCCGTTTCTTTTAAATATACTCCCCAGTATCCGTATTCAAAAAAAGAATATACGCAAGACACATAGGAACTCAGTTTTTCTAATTCCTCTTCTTTACTGCCTGTCTTGGCAGGAAGATACTTTGCTGTCTCTTCATCTGTTAGGATTTCATAAAGTGCATCCATGTCATTGTTTGTCATTTCCCGAATAAAGCAGCGTTTTGTTTCTGCTATGGTTGCGGGAATCTTTTTTTCGTGACAATACACCAGATTCAAATAGGATACCGAAACTTCTTCCGGTTCTTCCAACAGCGTTACTGATTTTGGCACCTCAAAATGCCCCTCCATGCAACCTGCCACGGCAATGTTCATCGCCAATGCAATTTCAGCATGTTGATGATTGTTGGTAAGCAGTAAACACTGCTGCGGTTCTACTTCTGCACCTTGAAACATTTCCCTTAATGTTTTATTCACCTGAAGTCCAAAAAACGGAACAAATACCAGTATTCCGGCTTCTGATAATTCTTTTTTTAAATTACGGCATTCTGCCTGAATATCAAAGATGACTGCCTTTACCTGATATTTTGTAAGTTCCGGAACATTCATACCGTCTCTTCTCCTTTTTCTTTAAATTCCGGCATATAAGTTCTGAAATGCAACGGAATATTATTTTGCTGCAGTTTTTTGTTTTCTCTTTCTTTAATGCTAATATTTTCTACAAATGTAGTCCAGAGTTCTTCTGCCTTTATATTGTCTTCTGAATAGGTTTTTAGAGCCTCTACCTGATTGTCTGATAATTTAAGCATCAAATAGTTTTGCCCCGGCACATGAATTCCTGCTTCATTACGCACAGTATCCCAAATAACAAACCGTTCTTCGGGAAACCGGTCTACAAAATGAGGTATGATGAGTTCTGTCAATCGCGGTTTTGGGGCATACCTTGCCAGCAAAATATTGCCGGGAATTTCGATAAACCGAAGAAATCCCAGGTAATGATGCTGCGCATTGCCCACTGCCCTGGAAAGCTCCATAATCCGCACAACTGCAGGGTCTGTCAGATGATTAATCACTTTGTTTCCCATTCGTAACGCAGTCTGAATATAGCGATAAATAGCGTCTGCCTTATCCGGGGCATTCACACAGGCTGCATGAAACAAGTGCTCATAAACTAAATCGGAGCAGGTGCGCCGAATCGTATTTAATACTTTTTTGGCTTTTTCTGCATTAGGTTCCAATAGGATATATTCAGAAAATAATTCTACATTTGTAGACTCCGTGCCAAGTACCTGAATTTTTGTATTGGCATGTCCATATTTCAGCTCCCATGCAGCATATATAGCCGAAAAGATACCTTCGATACTGTCTTCGCATTGTAAAATATACTTCATGCCGAACCACACTCCCCAAGAAAGTCCCGGTAAGTTCCGTCGAAAAGGCTGAATTGCTGATACACCGTATCTTCCTGCTTTGGTGGTTTTTCTGCCATAAGGAGATTTTGCAGAATCATACCTTCTGTAATACGGATAGAAAAATAGGATGCACCGTTACAGGTAATGAAATAAACCGCCCGTTTTAACACAACACCTATTTTCTTTAAATCATTAAAATCAAGGCGGCCTGTTTTTCTGGCCTGTACAATACGGCCTGCAGATTTAACGCCGATTCCGGGCACCCGCAGCAACGTATAATAATCAGCACAGTTAATTTCTATTGGAAACTGCTCCGGATGGCGCATTGCCCAGTCGCACTTAGGGTCCAGAAATTCGTTGAAATTTGGCTGTTGCTCGGACAATAATTCCTGTGCCTCGAACCCGTAATAGCGCAATAACCAGTCTGCCTGATATAAGCGGTGTTCTCTGCGTAGCGGCGGTCCGCCGGGAAGTACCGGCAGGGAAGAATCCTCATTTACTCTGATAAATGCAGAATAAAATACTCTTTTTAAATCGAACTTTTGATATAGTGCCTCGGATACGGATAAAATCTGATAGTCGCTTTCTCCTGTAGCGCCAATAATCATCTGGGTAGATTGACCGGCAGGTACAAAACGCCCTGTGTGGCTTTGATTTGCCCATTTAGCCTCTTTTTTCATATGCAGGCCCGGAAGAACCGGTGCTGCTGAATCTTCTTTTAAAATAGACGGCAGGACTTCTGAGGATATAGCTGCAGATGCTGTTTCTTCAAGTAATAGCTTTTTTCGCAACTGTTCGCGTAATAACAAAGTGGAATTTTCTTCTTTTCTGCCCAGTTCCCTTGCAGTGTACCAGTAACGGCCCCGGCTGTCATTTACACCGATTGCCTGCATGTTTTCTTCAATGCCGGCTTGTATCTGACGCATAGGGCGCAGTATGTTTTTACGGTTTTTGTGAGGAGCAAGGGCATGCAGCCCTTCTGCCGTAGGTAATTCTAAATTAACGCTCATGCGGTCAGCATACCAGCCGGCAAGTTCTACTAAATCAGGGTCTGCCCCCGGAATTGCCTTGCAATGAATATAGCCGTTAAAGTGGTATTTTTCGCGCAGGAGCATTAAGGTTTGCACAATTTCTGCCATGGTTTGGTTTGGCGTATGATTAATACCGGAGCTTAAAAATAAACCTTCAATGTAATTTCTGCGGTAAAACTCTATAGTAAGACGGCATACTTCCTCCGGAGTAAAGCTTACCCGGACCACGTCGTTAGAGGAACGATTAATGCAATATTTGCAATCAAAAATACAATGATTGGTATAGAGAATTTTTAGTAGGGAAATGCATCTGCCGTCGGCAGAAAAGGTATGACAAATACCGGGAGCTACGGAATTTCCGATAGCTCCCGCTACACCTTTACGATTAGAACCGCTGGACGTACATGCCACGTCATACTTGGCGGAATCTGCGAGAATTTGAAGTTTTTCCATAACATCCATAGCGGCCTCCGAAAGTGATGTTCCGGCTGTGAAATCGCCAATCTCACCCAGAACATTTGTTTGTTTTTATAATATCACACCGCTATGTAGTTGTCAATGCTTTTTCGAATGTTTGTTCGATTATTTTTTACCTTTACGCTTAAGAAGTACTACTGCTACCCAAATAATAACAATAAAAATAAACGGTCCAAACAACGGTAATAAACTGAGAAGAAAGATTCCAAGAACAACCGCAATCAGAATCTTTGCTTTTTTAGCTGCATCACTGCTTTGAGCGGACTTTCTTTCCACATCTACCTTATACTCTGCGCTCATAATTTCCTGCAGGGTTTGCTGCACACCTTCTAACTGGCTTCCGTGAGGATTTTTGTTGCTGTCATATCGCTGGTGGTAGGAATGGTGGTCATCCTGTGCGTTATGACTGTAACCGCCGTCATACTTATTGTGGTACTCCTGATGTTCCCGTGCCGAAGTGGTTTCTCGGTTATATCTGGCACACTTTGGACAAATACCGTTATATTTGCCGTAATCATAAACTTTTTTACACTTTGAACAGGTTATTATTCCCATGATACTCCTATCCGCCTTTCTATATCAAATCTAAGTTTAAATCAAATTCTTTTTTAGTATAGCAGAAACAGCAGAAAATGCAAGACCTTCGCATGGACACAAAAAGGAGCAGAAAGTGCTAAAAGACACTTTCTGCTCCTTTTGCTAAATTATTGCTATGCTTTTTGATAATGCAAGGGAGATTATCAAAAAAGCAATACCTACTACAATATAAGGCATATAAACTTTCTGCCGACGAGCCTGTTTTTCTTCTTTTGCTACAGTATACTCATAAAAGTCTTTGTATCTGCGTTCCCCGCGAAAGTAGGAAAATGCATATCCAAACGTATTAAACGCTCCTGCCGACGACACAAAAACCAGCATTCCGAATAATACGGAGACTGCACCTGCCACGCTAAAAGCCTCTACATATGCGCGCAACCAATCAAATCCTTTTAAAAACAATACAAGCAAAGTGAAGGAAATATTAAGGACAAGCGCTGCTATATAATGCCCGGGAGAATGTATAAAATATTTCCTGAGAAACTTCATATTTATGCATTCACTTCTTTCTGATACTTTTCAAACTCCGCAGTATCACAATATACAAAATGTCCCGGTCGTACTTCCTTCAGACTTGGTTTATCCTCTTCTGTATAGTTGTGTACCTCCGCCGGATTATACAGAATACGCTTTCTCTTCTTTTCAGACTTCGGATTTGGCTTTGGAATTGCCGAAAGTAATGCCTGTGTGTATGGATGCATCGGATGTGCAAATAATTCCTCACTGGATGCTTTTTCTACCACTTTACCAAAGTACATAACCACGATGGTATCACAGAAATACTTAACCACGGAAAGGTCATGTGCAATAAAGATGATGGAAAGTCCAAGTTCTTCCTTTAATTCATTTAACAGGTTAATAACCTGCGCACGAATGGAAACATCCAAGGCAGAAATAGGCTCATCACAGATTAAAAGCTTCGGATTCATGACAAGAGCTCTTGCAATACCGATTCTCTGTCTCTGACCACCGGAAAATTCGTGTGGATAACGGGAACAATGTTCTTCTACCAGACCAACCTTGTTTAACATTTCCACAACTTTTTGGTGATTTTCCTTCTTATTGCGGAAGCCCTGAATAATTAAGCCTTCCTGAATAATGTCTTCTACGGTCATACGAGGATCCAGGGAATCTACCGGGTCCTGGAAAATCATCTGAATTTCCGTCAAAAGCTTACGGCTGACATGAGCATTGTCAAAATTAATCTGCTTAATTTTTTCCTTTTGTTCTGCCGTTGTTTTTGTAATTCGGTCCTGAACTTCCTTAATTCTGCGGGCAGCTTCTTCGCCGGTGTACTTTTTCTTAATCTCTTTGATTTCTTCATTTCCGCGAATTCTGGTCCACTTAATTTCCTTCTTATTCCAACGAGAACCTGCATTAATGCGGACACCCTTATAGTAAACAGAACCGGAGGTAATGTCGTACAAACGGATAATACTACGTCCTGTCGTTGTTTTACCACAACCGCTTTCACCTACAATACCAACGCATTCCCCTTCTGTTACATCAAAGGAAATGTCAGAGACTGCTTTGGATTTCTGTCGTCCCGGACCCTTACCGAAAAAGAAATACTGCTTTAAATGACGTACAGAAAGAATCTTCTTCTGCTCGCGAAGTTCCGGTTTCTGCTTCACCTTAGGATTAATTTTATACTGGATGTTAAATTCCTGTAATAAATGTTTACTTAAATCGTCCATCTTATTCCTCCTCCAGTGATATGCGAATTCTTTCACTTACGATTTTTGGCATTTCAACCTTCGGAGCATGAGGGTCCAGTAGCCAGGTAGCGGCATAATGAGTGTCGCTGACCTTAAACATTGGCGGCTGTTCTCTGTAGTCAATATTCATAGCATATCTACTACGGTCCGCAAATGCATCACCCTTTGGCGGGTAAATCATATTTGGCGGTGTTCCCGGAATTGCATCCAGCTTTTCTGTACTGTCTACATCCGGAATACTGGAAAGCAGTGCCCATGTATACGGATGCTTCGGATCATAAAAGATTTCCTCTGCAGTTCCGTGCTCTACAATCTTACCGGCATACATTACCGCAACGCGGTCTGCCATGTTGGCAACAACACCGAGGTCATGAGTAATGAAAATACAAGAAAGATTTCTCTCTGCCTTAATCTTATTAATTAATTCAAGAATCTGTGCCTGAATAGTAACGTCCAAAGCGGTAGTCGGCTCGTCACAAATCAAGATTTCCGGAGAAGCCGTTAATGCAATAGCAATAACAATACGCTGTCTCATACCACCGGAAAACTCAAACGGGAACTGTTTAAAACGACGTTCCGGTTCCGGAATACCAACTTCCTTCATAATTTCCACAGCACGGCGTTTTGCCTCTGCTTTGGTCAGCTTCAGCTTGTTTGTGAACTCCAATTTTTCCTGCTCAATTTCTTTCTTCACAGTTTCTTTGGCTTCTGCAGAATGTGCAGTTGCCATCTTTTTATTAAGTTCTTCTAATTTTGCCTTATGCTCGGTTGTAACTTTGTTCTTATACGTTTCTACCTGTTGCTTAGCTTTCTTTTCGGTTTCGTCCAAAACGACTTTCAGTTCTTTGGCTTTACCCTGGTATTTCTTTTTGGTTTCTGCCTCAAATACCTTAAAAGCTTTCTTTTTCTCTGTAATGAGCTTTTTATTTGCTTTGCGTTGTGCTGCTGTTAAGCCTTCCTGTGCCATCGTTACAGAAATGAATTCATCCAACTTCTTTTTTTCGTTGGTAATTTCGATATTCATCTTTGCCACGGTGTTCTTATAACGAATCAAATCATCACTGATTAAATCATCATACATCAGCTTCAGTTTATCGGAGTTTAACAACATAGCCTCCGTAATCTGCTTACCGATACGCACAATTGGGTTTAAAGAGGACAGCGGATCCTGGAAAATCATACCGATTTTATGTCCACGGATTTTATAAAACTGGTCCTCGGAAACCTCTAACAGATTTTCTCCACGGTACATGATATTTCCGCTTTCAATAATAGCATTGTTAGCAAGAATACCCATAATCGCCTTGGAGGTTACGGACTTACCGGAACCGGATTCACCAACGATACAAAGAGTTTCACCACGGTTTAAATCGAAAGAGATATCACGGACAGCCTTTAAAATACCATTATCTGTTTTAAAATTAATGGCAAGATTATTTACTGATAATACTTTTTCCTGTGACATTCTATTCACTTCCTTTCAGCGATGGGTTAAATGCATCTCTGAGTCCGTTACCGAATAAGTTAAACGAAATCATCATCAAAGCCATAATCACAGCAGGGAAAATTACCAGGTTTGGATAAACGGCAAGATACTGCTGGTTACTGGACATCATAACACCAAAAGATTGTTTTCCCTGAAGACCTAAGTTCAAATATGCTAAGGATGCTTCAGTATAAATACTGCTTGTAATCATAAAAGCACTGGATGTAATGATGGTACCCATACCGTTTGGTAAAATGTGCTTAAAGATTAAACGCATATCAGAAGATCCGAGTGTTCTGGAAGCAAGTACATATTCACGTCCTTTAAAACGATAAAACTGAGAACGGGTTCGACCTGCTGTTCCTATCCATCCGGTTAAACATATGGCCAGAATGAAGGTTCCGAAGTTATTACCCAGATGTAAAATACAAAGTGTCATTACAACTGTCCACGGAACACTGCCGAGAATTTCAGTAAAACGGAACATGAGAATATCCACGTTGCCGCCAAAATAACCACCAATTGCACCGTAAACCAATCCAAACGGGAAGCAGAATGCAAAGGAACATACACCCAGAAGAAGGGAGGTACGAAGACCTGCAAACGCACGCTTCAATAAGTCAAAACCGGAAACATCGGTACCGAATAAAAACTTTGGAGGTTCATCATAGCCAAGCTTACGATAACCGTAACCACGGCCGTCAATGCTGGAAAGTTTCTTGGTAACGGTCTTTAAAGTCTGGCTTTCTACAGAGTCAATCGGACAATCATCCGTAAGACGGACGAAAGATTCCGGACCTACCTTGTAGTCGTAACTACACCAGCCGGCATCAATCCAACTCTGAAGTTCTGTTGCAGAGTAGGTAACGACATCTGCATCACCATATACCAATTCATATGTGTCAAACACATAATCACAATAATAAATTTCAGAATTATGGATACCCTTACGACCGGTACAAGCCCAATAGCCTATATCTGCAGTGTCGCTGATTAAAACAAATTTCGTGGCATCCGTAAAAGAAACCTTCTGAATATCTTCTGCATTAGAAGCAAACTCACCGGCAGAAATCACTACACTTTCTAAAAGAATGTACTGAAAATTAGATGCGGAAGATATTACTTCAAATACAATACTGCCGCGGAAATTGTTCAGTCCTGCTTCTTTAATTAAAGCACTGATATCCACGGAAAGCGGACTATAATCTTTGGAGAAATCACGAAGCATAATAACTTGGTCGTCACTCTTTAAGTAAACGGCATATTCACCAAGTTCAGAGCTGCTCACTCCATTTTCATCACTGAATACTACGTCCAGCTTGTACTCATTTTTTACATCAAAATTAATAGCCTTGGAAGACATAACCGCATTCTTATTATCTACCTTGGAGTCAGTGGCTATCACCGCCACACCCGCCTGACCGTACGGATTTGCAGAGTCAATTAAGGTTGGCTCACTATCAATTTTAATTTCTACAATTGACTGCTTTAAAGCAGCAATAGAATACTTATCAGAAACCGCAGGAACCTCGTTTACCGTATCATAAACAACATGTTCTCTTGATCTGGTTCCGTCCCAAAAACCGGTACCTGCCTCAAATAACTTTGGTGCAAGGAAAGCTTCCGGTGTACTTACTGTAGTAATATTGTATGGAGATATTATAGGTACAATAATTGCAAGCACAACTAAAATACCGAGAATAATACCACCTACTACAGAAGCCTTATTCTTACAAAAACGTTTGAATACGTCTTTTAAAAAGGTTGTTGGCTTAGTCTCCAACTTTTTGTCTGTTACCCTCTTATCCTGATTCACAAGGACAAAGTCGTCTTCACGGAAGGTAACGATATTCTTATTTTCTTCCATTATTTCTTTGCCCCCACTCTGATTCTAGGATCGATTAAGCTGTAAGACAAGTCGAGTAATACACTTGCCACCAGACTGATCGTTGTAAAAATAGCCATATCCACAAATAAAATATCATAGTCCTTATACTTTAAGGCTGTGATAAACAATTTTCCAATTCCGGGAATAGCATATAAGTTTTCCAAAATCATGGAACCGCCTAAAATTCCGATAAACTCCGCCAAAATGGATGGAAAGATTGGAACCATGGCGTTTTTCATTGCATGGCGCATAATTGCCTGACGTCTTGTTAAGCCTTTGGTACGTGCCAGTAACAGATATTCACTTTCCATAACTTCGCAAAGCTCTGCTCTCACAGAACGGCAATAGCCACAGATAGAACCAAAGGATAAACAAAATACCGGGATAATATAGCCCTGCGCTTTTACCGCTGTGGCCGCCGTATCTGCCGGCCAAGTGGATGGAAGCCATCCCAATTCATACGCAAAAATTTTCAAAATAAAGGATATCAAAACAAAGCTCGGAATAGAAACACAAACCATAACTAAAGTAGAAATAATATGGTCAGTCATTGTGTTTTTCTTCAAAGCTGCCCAGACTCCAAGTAAAATTCCGATAGGCACGGAAAAAATAACTGAAATAATATTCAGTCGAATAGAATAGCCGATACGCGACCCGATAATTACCGTTGCCGCCACGTTCGGTTGATAATCTTTACTGTAACCCCAGTCCCATTTGGTAAAGATATTTTTTAACCAGTTGGTATACTGAGTCATAACCGGTACCTGATAGTAATAAAAGGCACGGCCGTTTTCTGTTGGCGTCTTATATAACAAATCGCCATAATCAAATTGTTCTGTTTCAAAGCGGTATACATACCCCAATCCTACCTGCTTATCAAAATACGCAATCTGCTGAGTGTCTCCTCCGATTGGACGTTCAAACGGAAGCAGCTTAACAAGTATAAAAGTAATAGACAGGATTGTAAAGGTTGTTACAAACGCTAGTATTATTCTTTTTAAAACATAATTTCCCATTAGGTGTTGTCCCCTTGCAGTTGAAAAGTAATGTGGTCAGCAACGCCAACCACATTACTTTCAATTAATTAGCAATAATTTTATTTTTACAGATTATATATTACTCGATTACGAAGCTGTCTTCTACAGAGTAGTAAGTAGAACCCACATTACCACCTAATTCCTGAGTATAGTAGAAGTCGAAGCCGGTGTAACCGGTAGGTGCTTCAACAGTGCCGCTACCTGTTGCATAATCAGCAGCTAAGTCAGCAGGTACAGTAAAGGTAATACGTGTTACGCCATTGCCCTTATCTTCTGTTGTAAACTCAACTTCTGTTTCAGCATACTGACCGTCACCATTGTAGTAACGCTCGTAGTTACAACATACGATAGAATCCATAGTAACCTTAGTTACATCCGGAAGAGCTGCTGTCATTTCAAGAGCACCTGTGTAAGTGCCGTCTGCATTCTTTACAATATTTTCATAAACAAATGTAAATGCATCGGAGTTCTTACCGGCAGCAACAACAGACATATTGTTAGCTGCGTTTACAAATGCGTCGAAGGAGTATCTTTCGCCTCTGTAAACGATTGGGTATGCATCCGGATTATTTGTATCAGTACCCCAGTTCAGAGTGAAGCTGCCGGAGATATCCTGATCACTGGATAATACGGTTACGAAGTCAAGTGGGTTAAGTGTGTTACCGGAAATGGAACCAAAACCGATATCGAACTGACCAACCATCATCTTGTTGTAGTAAATATCAGACCATACATTACCTACCCAGAATACGCATTCTAACTTGTATGCACCACCGTGAACGGAGTCATCGTTGAATGCTGTTTCGAAGAAGTTCTTGATTTCGTTGTGGTAACCTTCTTCGTGTGTGGTGTACATCCAACCAAGTTCAAGCTGGATAACGGTTGGATTTTCCTTTGTACCAGGTGTGTACTTACCTTCTGCTTCTAATTCCTGTAAAGCAAGACGGAAGTAGTCACGAGCAAGCTCTAAGGAATAACCGTAAC
>JAZQJL010000139.1:0-2185 GCA_045541595.1 Lachnospiraceae bacterium
CGCTTGGCCTCCGACTTGTATTAGAAATGAAGGATCTGACAGAAGGCATGATTTTAAAGGGTACCGTTCGTAACGTTATCGACTTCGGTGTGTTCGTAGACATCGGTGTTCACCAGGATGGCTTGGTTCATATTTCTCAGATTACCAATAAGAAGTTCATTAAGCATCCGTTGGAGGCAGTCAGTGTCGGCGACATCGTGGATGTTAAGGTAATGAGCGTCGATGTGGCAAAGAAGAGAATTCAGCTTACAATGATTATGTAATGTAAGCCGATTCCGATGTGAAAGAAAAATATCAGACGCCAGGGGCGTAATTCTTCACGGGGCAGGGTGTAATTCCCGACCGGCGGTACAGTCCGCGAACAAAAGGAAAATCCTTTTGCCGAAATGGTGAAATTCCATTACCGACAGTATAGTCTGGATGAGAGAGGAGATTAAAAATGAATAAGGTAAGTAATGCAAAGAAAACTTCCGCTCAGCGGACAAGAAACATGGTGTGGATTGCAATGTTGGGAGCAGTGGCTGTCGTACTGATGCTGTTCGAATTCCCGTTGCCGTTTCTTCCGCCGTTTTACAAAATCGATGCCAGCGAACTTCCGGTAATCGTTGGTGCCTTTGCCATGGGACCTTTGGCAGGTGTGGCAATCGAGCTGATAAAGATATTGCTGAATCTTTTGCTGGACGGAACCACCACCGCTTTTGTGGGCGAGTTTGCCAATTTCTTAATCGGTTGTTCCTATGTGGTGCCGGCATCCGTAGTGTATTACTACAGAAAGTCGAAGAAAAATGCAATTTTCGGATTGTTACTTGGCACGGTGGTTTGTGCCGTTGTAGGCTGTCTGTTAAATGCCTATTTGCTGCTTCCGGCATACAGTAAGGCGTTCCATATGGAAATTGCGGACTTGGTTGCTATGGGAACAAAAGTAAATAAATCCATCAACAGCATGTTTACCTTTGTCATTTTTGCTACAGCGCCGCTGAACATTTTAAAATGCGGTCTGGTATCTGTGATAACAATGCTGATTTATAAACCAATCAGCCGGATATTAAAAGGAGAGTAGTTCCTATGGAACCTTTGAATGAAGTTAAGTTTTCTGTTCAAATGAAAACGGCATATATGTTTGATTTTTTGTACTGGCATTCCTACCACGGAATCACCGGTGTGATTAACTATGCCCTCAGCTTTGCGGGCATTGCGGCGTTGATTGCAGGCTTTGGAAAGGGTAATGCAGCGGTAACGGTTATGCTTGTTTTGCTGGCACTGCTGTTTACGGTAATCAACCCGTTATCCCTGTTCTATAAGGCTGCAAGGCAAATAAAACGTAATCCGATGTTTGCAAAACCGTTAGAGTACAAATTTGATGCGGCTGGTTTTTCTATTTCCCAAGATGGAAAAACTGACTCAGCCAAGTGGGAGGCCGTGGTGTTATTACGTGAAACCGGAAAGAGTGTTATTTTATATCTCGGCGCAGCCAATGCTCTTATCTTGCCAAAACAGGAAATCGGTGATAAGCTGGATGCCTTAAAAGTATTGATTCGTGAAGCACTTCCGCAGCTTGGAAAGAAGTTAAAATAAGGAGATAATTTATGTTGTATGATAGTTTTTCCGAAAAGGAAACCTTTCAGATAGCAAAAGAACTGGCAGAACAGGCAAAGCCCGGCGAGGTGTATTGCCTTTCCGGTGACTTAGGCGTGGGCAAAACCGTATTTACCAAAGGCTTTGCTGCAGGCCTTGGAATCGTCGAGCCGGTCAGCAGTCCGACCTTTACCATCGTACAAATTTACGAAGAGGGTCGCCTGCCGTTATATCATTTTGATGTATACCGTATTGAAGACATCGAGGAGATGGAGGAAATCGGATACGAGGACTGCTTTTACGGCGAAGGGGTCTGTCTGATAGAATGGGCAGAATTGATTAAAGAAATTCTGCCGGAAAACTGCAAAAACATCCGGATGGAAAAGGATTTGGAAAAAGGATTCGACTATCGTAGAATAACAATAGAAGCCTGAACAATACAGGTAAAATAGGTGAGAAAAATGAAGTTATTAGCAATTGAAAGCTCCGGACTGGTGGCATCCTGTGCTCTTGTTACAGAGGATACCTTACTGGCGGAGTATACCGTAAATTTCAAAAAGACTCATTCCCAGACGTTACTTCCCATGGTGGAAGAAATTGTCTCCATGGT
>JAZQJL010000140.1:0-4401 GCA_045541595.1 Lachnospiraceae bacterium
GGTACGCCGATTTTTGATGTAAAGCCGTATCTTGCCTATGTGGACAGTCATCCGGAGGCAAAGGACGGATTTGCCTTAAATCAAAAAGAAGGGACCTTAGCAGTGGAGTTTCCGGCAGAGTGGCTGGAGCAGGTGCCTGTAGAAAAGCGTGAAGGGCTTATAGAGCTGCTTTCCCAGGACCCGCGGCCGGGATATCAAAATGATCCGGAACGCCTCTATAAAATGAAATTCGGAGAGCAGGAAGTGTGGTTTTGGGTGAAAGATGGGAAGTTAACAGTATCTAAAGTGTGTGATATATAAACTGCAATGAAGTACAGGGCATACAGACCGGATAAAAAGTAAGTCCCTGTCAAACCGTCAGCGGGTTTGGCAGGGACTTACTTTTTATTGTCCTATGGTATAGGTTGCATCTTTGGTAAGAGTCTTACCGTCTGCTGTGGAGGAACCGGTTCCTACAACAGTAGCGGTGATGGATGGTGCAACATAACCGTACTTATCATAGTTCTTTAAGAGGTTCTTTGCCCAGTCACCGGCCCAGGCATAGCCGTGTCTGCGTTCTTCGCCGATTTCCAAGATATCATGCTTCATGATACCGTCACGGTCGCAGAAAATTGGCAGGTTGGTATCAATTTCATAGAAACGGTACCAGGTGCGGTGTCCGGTGGTGTTTTTAAAGTAAACGCCGTTATCACCATCTCTTACATATTCAGTGTCCGGAAGCTCGGATTCCTTGAACCACTGGATGCCGGCTTCTACGGCTGCCTTGATTTCCGGTGTCTGCTCCTGATTCATTAAGAAGCGGAGAACGGCAACGGATTCCTGGCCGCTGATGGAAGCAAGTTCGTAATCTCTTGCTTTTACCGGTGCATAAGTAACAGGATCATGCTGGGCACACCATGCGGTAAGTTTACCCTGGGATACGATCTGGGACTTTAAAATAAAGTCGATGGCACGGTTGATGGAATCCTCCAGCTTAACCTTGTAGTCATCAGGGATAATATCGGAGTCAAACGGATAACGTCCATACAGTGCATCTTCCAGCATGAGCAGGACATTGACCATAGCTTCATCGTTAAAGGTAACCATGTCGGAGTAGTTGCCGCGCTTTGGATAAACCTGAGCGAAACCGCCGGACTCGTACTGTAAATTGAAAAGGAAATCCAGACCCTTTAATACACTTTCCTGATACTTGGCATCCGGAACTTCGCGGTACACTGCTGCGATGTGGCGGATCTGGGTGTAAGTGGCGTCGTTGTCGATGGTACCGATTAACTCGCCATTCACGCCGGTCCAGCCGGATCCTTTGTTTTTCTTTTTGCCTTCGGTCCAGGCGGTCTTGCCGTCAATCTTTTTGTCCCAGCCGCCGTGATCCATCTGCCAGGTAATATAGTTATCTGCCAGAGTAACTGCAGATTCTAAATTAGAGAAGTTGGATGCTTTTTTATCTGCCACAGCGGTTCGGCTGCGGAGGGTTTCTGCCACGGTATATACAAGAACGGTCTTGCCGTCAGCGTTTGTGGCGGAAGAAGTGCCGGTGACGGTTAAACTTCCGGAATATTCCTTGTAGGAGGTCCAGTCAAAATTGTATTTCTTGAAGGTGATATCTGCAGCGTCTGCGGTAGCGAGTGCAGTATTTAAAGTTACTTCGATGGTATGTGCGTCAGTAATCTCAATAGTTTCAATTTCCAGGCGGTCTACGGTAGCGGCAGGAACTTCCGTTGGAGTAGGCGCTGTTGTCGCTGTAGGTTCCGGTGTTGCAGTTGGCTCCGGTGTTGCAGTTGGCTCCGGTGTTGCGGTTTCCTGAGGCGCAGTAGTTGCGGTCGGTGCAGGTGTGTCGGTTACTTTGTTGTTGTCTTTTGCTGCATCACCACAACCTGCAAAAGCAAACATCATGCAGGAAAGAAGCAGAACAGCTTTCTTTGAACTGAATTTTTTCATTTTTATTCTCCTTTTTTAATCCGCTAATTCTTCCCACTGTTCCATGAGTTCCAGCAGGCGCTCCGCGGTTGCGTCCTTTTCTTTGGTTACTTCTAAAAGCTTGGTATGATTGGTGTACACGGACTCGTCAGCCAGCAATACGTCCAGTTCCTCGGAACGGGCCTCCAGACGCTCGATTTCGGCTTCAATACGCTTTAAATCGTTTTGACGCTTTCTGGCCTTGGCCTGTTCTTCCTTTTGCTGCTTCCAGTCCATTTTGCCGGCAGATTCCGGCTCGGAAGCAGTGGTGACAGGAGCATTTTTTGCGGCAGGCGTTTTGCCTACGCCGTAACCGATGCCCTGTAAGTGAAGGCGCTCCATGTTTTCTTTGTGTTCCAGGTAGTAGTCGTAATTACCGTTGTAGGTAATCAGTTTTCCACTGGTTAAATCCAGAATCTTGGTAGCGGTTTTGTTGATAAAATATCGGTCGTGGGAAACGTAGAGAACCGTACCGGTGTAGTTTTCTATGGCATTCTCTAAAATTTCCTTTGACATAATATCCATATGGTTGGTAGGCTCGTCGAGAATCAGGAAATTGGATTCCGACAGCATGAGCTTTGCCAGGGAAACACGGCCCCGCTCGCCACCGCTGATGTCCTTAATCTGCTTAAACACATCGTCGCCGGTGAAAAGGAAGGCTGCCAGTGTGTTCCTGATTTGGGTATTGTCCATAAACGGGTAAGTATCCTGCAACTCGGAAAACAGCGTCTTTTCCATGTGCAGTACCTGGTGCTCCTGGTCGTAATAAGCAATGTGGACCTTAACACCCGGCCTGATATCTCCGGCATCCGGAGTAACGATTCCGTTAATCATTTTTAAAATGGTGGTTTTTCCGGTACCATTGTTGCCGATAATGGCCACTTTTTCACCACGCTTAATCTCAAAGGATAAGTCGGTGAACAAAGTTTGCGTTCCAAAGGATTTGGCAAGACCGGTTACGGTAAGAACGTCATTTCCGCTGGTAATGGAAGGCTCTAAGCGGATGTGCATGCCGTCGGACTCTTCCAAGGGCTTATCCAGACGTTCTATCTTATCTAACATCTTCTCGCGGCTTTCGGCACGTTTAATGGATTTTTCGCGGTTAAAGGAGCGGAGCTTTGCAATTACTTCCTCCTGATGCTTGATTTCCCGTTGCTGGTTTAAGTATGCTTTAATCTGGTCTTCCCGCTGCTTGGCCTTTTTTGCGGCATAAGTGGAGTAGTTGCCGTCAAAGGTTTGGGCTCTGGTATGGTCCAGTTCAATGACCTTGGTTACCACTTTGTCTAAAAAGTAGCGGTCATGGGCGATAACAACGACAGCTCCCTTGTAGGTTGCCAGAAAGGTTTCCAGCCAGGCAATGGAGTTCATGTCCAGATGGTTGGTGGGCTCGTCAAGCAAGATTAAATCCGGTTTACGAAGTAAAAGTTTACCCAGGGCAATTCTGGTTTTCTGTCCGCCGGACAGGGTGCTGACACACTTTTCGAATTCAGATTCTTCAAAGCCGAGACCTTTTAAGATGCCCACAACCTCGCTCCGGTAAGCATAGCCATTCTGAATTTCGAACTCGTGGTTTAAGCGGGAGTAGGAGGCCAGGGCCTGTTCCAGTTCTTCGCCTTCCATGTGCTTCATGTTCTGCTCCAGGGACCGGATGCTTTCTTCCAGCTTAAGAATATCTGCTTTGGTGGAAAGAAGCTCTTCATAAATGGTGTTTTCGGAGGTTAAATCCTGGTGCTGGGAAAGATAGCCGTAGGTGGAGCCTTTGGAAAAGGTAACTTCTCCGGTATCGGAAGAAAGATCCCCCACAATAATCTTAAACAGCGTGGATTTTCCGGCACCATTAATGCCCACAATGGCTGCTTTTTCGTTGTCATTAATGTGAAAAGAAACCCCGTGCAGGATTTCCTTTTCACCGAAACTTTTTGTAATGTTATTACATGCAAGTATCATAATTTTCCTCATTTGGCACAAAAAGTGCTGTTATTCTTCTTCCTCCGGCTCGGTGTAGTCCGGGTCGATGGTCAGGCCAACTTTATCGATACGGTTTTTGTCCATAGTCAGTACCTTGTAGGTGTTGGCACCCTCTGTGACGGTTTCGCCCTCCGTTGGGAGATGGTCAAGCAGGTGAATGACATGACCGGCGATGGAGTCATAATCCTCGGATTCTAAGCCAAGCTCCAGGATTTCATTGATTTCATCCAGTTTGGTGGTACCGAGAATGATGTACTCGTTCTCGGCGGTTTTCTGGATGGCATCTTCTTCGTCGGTGTCGTATTCGTCACGGATTTCGCCGACGATTTCTTCAATCAGGTCTTCAATGGTTAAGAGACCTGCGGTGGCACCATACTCGTCTAAAACAATGGCAAGAGAGTTGGTGGCTTTTTTGAGCTCCCTGAGAAGCTCTGAGGTCTTTTTGTACTCGTAAGTAAAATACGGAGTACGTAAAAA
>JAZQJL010000141.1:0-1510 GCA_045541595.1 Lachnospiraceae bacterium
GATGCTGCACATAAAAGAATGTATGAGGCTTTAGCGGCAGGAGAGGAACTTCCTGTAGATATGAGAGGAAATGTTATTTATTATATGGGACCATCACCGGCCAGAGAGGGCAGACCAATTGGTTCGGCAGGTCCGACAACGTCCAGCCGTATGGATAAGTATACTCCGCAATTATTGGATTTAGGTTTATGTGGCATGATAGGAAAAGGAAAACGGTCCGATGCAGTACGAGAAGCCATAGTTCGGAATCAGTCGGTTTATTTTGCTGCAGTGGGTGGGGCAGGAGCTTTGTTATCACGCTCTATAGTTGCTTCAGAGGTTATTGCTTACGATGATTTGGGAACAGAAGCAATTCGAAAGCTGGAAGTAAAGGATTTTCCTGTAATTGTAGTAATAGATAGTGAAGGAAATAATCTGTATGAAACGGCAGTTTTGGCATATAATAAGGAGTAGTTCTGAATTTTATAAAAAAATTGTAACTGTTCAGAACCTTGTAGCGTTTCCATAAATTTTCTTTGTGCAAAACAGAGAAAATAATATTTTTCGGTTTTTCCCATTTTCTCCTGGTTTGTGGATAAAAGCTTTATTACTTTTGCTTTACAATACCACCTGTGGATAACCCATTTGTTCCGTCTAATTATTAGCTTTAAAGTCACCTATACAGACATTTTTGATTACATTTAACACCCACAGTACCTTAAATTTTGATACTTATCCACCGTCATTTTGACTATTCGTCAAAGTAACAGAATTCGCTTTTTCCTACATTTCAGCTATAATGGTAGCATGAAACTCAAGGGAAGAAGGTGGACCGGATGCCGTTTAATATTACAGTTGAATTAGTGCAACAACTGATGGAACAAAATGCAGCGTTAACAAATCAGGTGGCAGAAATGGCTAATACCATTAAGGAACTGACCGCAACCATCCGGGAACTGGAAGAAAAGCTTAACAAGAATTCCAAAACAGTTCCAAACCGCCTTCCAGTGACGAACTAAAAAAACCTCCTGTAAATAAGGACCGCAGCCTACGCCAGAAATCCGGAAAAAACAGGGCGCCCAGCAGGGACATGACGGTGTACATCTTGCTGTCATTGCTGAAACGGATTATGTGGAGCACCATATACATACCGACTGCACTTCCTGTCCTTGCCGTAATACCTGCCTTGATAAAGCATGTATCAGGGAAAAACGTCATGAAATTGATGCGAAAGTTACAATAAATATCACAGCCCATAAGCTTGTTGTTGTAAATGACTGTCCTTTACACGGCGGTGTAAAAGTGGGCTCTTTTCCTAAAGATATCAAAGCAACCGTCCGGTATGGTAAAAACCTCCAGGCGATGGTTGTTGCTTTTAATACAGTTGGCGCAGTAAGTATCAATCGTACGCACGAGATTCTCAGCAGTGTATTCAACATTCCACTGTCAACCAGAAGCATCAAAAACATGGTAACCAGATGTGCAGAAACATTGAAACCCGCCTATGAAAAATCCATCAGATGATGTGTAC
>JAZQJL010000142.1:0-10569 GCA_045541595.1 Lachnospiraceae bacterium
GACATGGCTCCGACCCGACTTGTTTCATGCGCAAAAGCTTTTGACGGTAATGCTAAAGGAACTGCGCGGCATTGAAACCGATCGGAGGGGAATCTATACAGACGCCTGCGGTGTAAATCATTTTACCTGGATTACAGAGGCGAAGTACCGGGATATGGATTTGCTGGCGCTTATTCCGGAGTTTGAAGAAAAATTTGGTGCGGAAGGATATTATGAAGAGGGTGAGGACCGGTTTGCATTCCGTCACGATCCATTTGCCTACGGTAACAAAGTTAAACTGGATTTATATAACAGATACGGTGCCCTGGCGGCAGCCGGCGACCGCCATCTGGTGGAGTTTTTGCCGAATAACTGGTATTTGAAAGACCCTGAAACGGTAAAGGAGTGGGCATTTAATCTGACCACGGTAGACTATCGGGAAAAAGATCGGGAGGAAAAGATTGCAGAAACTATTGAAATGGCAGAAGGAAGAAAGGAATTTCCGGTAGAAAGCTCGGAGGAAGAAGCAGTGGAGCTGTTAAAGGCACTGCTGGGCTTTGGCACGGTGGTTTCCAATGTCAATATGCCAAACCGCGGACAGATGCCGCAGATGCCGTTGGGATCCATCGTAGAAACGAACTGTGTGTTTTCCAATGACATGGTCAGTCCGGTAGTTTCCAAACCGTTGCCGACGGGGGCAGAAAATCTGGTATACCGTTGCTGTGTGAACATTGACAATACATACGAAGGAATCAAAGAGCGAAATCTGGAGAAGGTGTTTCAGGCGTTTGTTAATCAGCCGTTATGTAACTGCTTAACTATGGAGCAAGCGAAAAAACTGTTCCGGGAAATGTGTTACAATACGAAAGAATATCTGGACCCGTACTTCGATTTGGATGCGTATTTTTTGAAAGGTACAATGTAAACGTTTACAAAAACATTGTGCAAAATGAACAAAAAATCTATGGAAATTTTTACATATGGAAGTAAAAATGGTAAAACGCATCAAAAAAACAAAGATATTTATGATGTTAAGTCAAAAAAATCAAGGAAAAAATATAGTGCATGTTGTACAATAGAGGTGTATCTATTTTTGTAATGCAGAGAAGTAAATTTTATATATGAACCAGATTACATTTAAACAATATCGCACCATAGATATCTTTATTTTGGTAGCGCTTACAATTATATTTGAAGCAATCGCAACTTTGGCCACGGCAAGATGGTTTGCTCTTCAGCCGGTTGCAATCTCTATCGGACTGGCTCTGGTATGCATGGTCATGATGCGTTGGGGCTGGCAGGCAGCCTTTCCGGCAATCGCAAGCGGGTTTACCTACTGCTTTCTTTCCGGGGCAACGCCGCAGCAATTTCTGATTTATTGTGTCGGCAACGTGTTTGCACTGCTGGGCATGGTATGGTTTCGGGTGTTTGGCAAAGAGGGCATCCGCAAAAGCATGTGGAACATCACCTTGTTTGTGTCTACTGCCTATGTGGGCGTGGTGCTCGGCCGCGGACTTGTCGCTATTGCCTTTGGCGACACATGGGGCGCTTTTATTACCTTTGCAACCACAGATATTATGACTTTGGTGTTTGCGGTTCTGGTAATCATCCTGTTCCGTAAAACCGACGGCATGCTGGAAGACCAAAAGGCCTATCTCTTACGGTTAGATAAAGAACGTAAAGAAACGCAGGACGAGCCGGTAAGAGAAGAAGAATTTTAGAAAAAATATTTTTACATATATTTAGCATACGTTAAAAAATGACGTGAGGAAAATGCTTCTGCTCATAAGGGCAGGCCGGCATTTTGCTTCGCAAAACTTAAGGAGGCAAATTATGAAAATGAAAGCCGATGACTACCTCGTATATGACGCAGGTACGGGAACCTACAAGGAGGATGCGGAACAGTTAGTCAGAGACGATGTTGAAAAGCATTATTGGCTCAACGTTGCAAGAACCATTGCAAAAGACTGGCGCCTGTACCTGATGCTGGTACCGATGATTCTTATCTTCCTGTTCTGGCGTTACTTCCCAATGTATGAATTGTTGGGATGTTTCAAGGTAGAAGACTCCGTACTGGATGTTGCTGACCAGCTCTATGCAGGATTTGCATATTTTAAGCAGCTGTTTGGCGGAAGTACACTTTCCACAACATTCTGGGCAGCCTTCCGTAATACATTCCTGTTAAGCTTTTACGGTTTGTGCTTCGGTTTCCCAATGCCGATTATCGTTGCTTTATTCTTCAACGAAATCCGCTCCAATATTTTGCGAAGTGTAATTCAGGTTATTACATACTTACCTAAGTTCATGTCCACCGTAGTTATGACTTCCCTGGTTACTATGTTAGTACGTCAGGCATCTCCGCTGGCAGGCATGGAAATGGGTGTTATCTCCAGATTCCTCGTACAGCTCGGGTTAATTACCCAGGAAGCCGGAAATGCAGGTATGTTAAACAATCCTGGTTTCTTCCGTGCAATTTACCAGATCAGTGGTATCTGGGAAGGCGCAGGCTACGACAGTATCGTATTCTTCGCGGCAATCATTGCAATTTCTCCAACCAGCTATGAGGCTGCACAGATTGACGGTGCCGGCAAGATGGCTCAGATGAAGTACGTAGTGCTTCCTTCCATTCTTTCCACCATCGTAATCATGTTAATCAACCGTATCGGTTCCCTGTTGAACGTCGGATACGAAAAAGTATTGTTACTTTACAATCCAAACACATACGTAACCGCAGACGTTGTATCAACGTTTGCCCAGCGTTACGGTATCACAGATGGCCTCGTTGGTGTTGCGTCGGCGGCGGAAATGTTAAATAACGTTATGGGTATGATCCTTGTTATTGCTGCTAACACAATTGCACGTAAAGCGTCTGACGTTTCATTATACTAAGGAGGTACTTCTGACATGAAAAGAAAGCTTGAAGTATCTGAACTGATATTCAAAATTTTAAGCCATGTATTTTTGATTGCATTTGCAATTTGCTGTTTATATCCTTTCCTTTATGCGATTTCCGCTGCTATCAGTGGAATTGAGGCAGTAGAGGGCGGACAGCTGGTATTGCTTCCAAAGGATCTCCAGTTTGAGGCGTTTGCCAACATGTTTAACAACAACATGTTCTGGAACTCCTACACAAATACACTGTTTATTACATTCTACGGCACACTGTGGTCCATGGGTACATCCATCCTTGGCGCTTACGCTCTTTCCAAAAAGAGACTGCTGTTCCGTAAAACATTCAACTTCTTCCTGGTATTTACCATGTGGTTCTCTGCAGGTCTGGTACCTCAGTACTTAAACTACTTAAATACCCAGGCGGTGTTCCGTACCTTTGGTATTACCGACGACAAGTGGCTGGTAGTTATCGCCATGGGTATGGCTGCCATGAACATCATCTTACTCAGAAATGCATTTGAAGGTGTTCCGGCAGAAATCGAAGAAGCTGCCATCGTAGACGGCGCTACGGAATTCCAGGTATTAAGCCGTGTTTACATTCCGATGAGTAAGTCTACCATTGCTACAGTTGCACTGTTCTTTGCTCTTTCCAGATGGAACGGTTACTTCTGGGCAAGACAGATGATCAGCAACTTAAACGAGCATCCGCTCCAGGTATTCATCCGATTAAAATTAGAGGAATTCCAGGATCCGGATATCATGACCGGTTGGAACGAAGCGTATGCGGCTGACTCCGTAATTTTCGCTTTAATTGTATGTTCCATCATTCCGGTACTTATTATCTATCCGTTCATCCAGAAGTATTTCGCCAAGGGCGTTAACATGGGTGGCGTTAAGGAGTAAGGTTATTATTGCGTAAGCATTAATGATAAAGAAAAGAATTAAAAAATGGAGGGTAAAAAACATGAAAAAGAGAATTCTTTCTTTAGTTCTCGTACTGGCTATGTCTGTTGGTATGATGGCATGTGGTAACAAGGGCGATGACCTTGGCGGCACACCTACAACAGCTCCAGCAGGAGAAGCAACACCAGGTGCAGATACACCAGGTACAGACACACCGGGTACAGATACACCAAGTACACCGGACGCAACACCAACACCAGTTCCGGAGTTTTCTCTGGAATACGCAGACGGTACCGTTCTTAGAATGGCTACCGGTTACAACAATGCTAAGACAGGTTTATTCTTCGATGCAGAAGTTGCAGGCGAAGGCGTAACTCTTGCAGATGGCAAGACTTACCATGCCGGCGACTTAAAGCCAACCTGGGTTGAAGTACAGAACGTACTCAGCGTAGTATTTGAAAACAAGTATCAGGGTAACTCCGAATCCAACGAGTTCAAGTACTGGGCAGAACAGCTTGATCAGGTTGATATGTTATCCGGTTCCGCTTCCCAGCTTTCCGAAGCAGGTGTAGCAGGCGACATCGTTAACATTGCTGAATATCTTGATGATATGCCAAACTTCAAGGCTTATCTTGAAGCTAACCCAATCGTTCGTCTCTCCGTAACAGGTGATACTGACACAGGCGCTATCTACTTCTCCCCATACTTCGATGGTGTAAACGATATCGAGCGTATGCCTCTTATGAGAACTGACTGGGTAGAAAAGCTCCTCAACGGTGAAGGCACTTTCGCAGCAGACAAGTCCAACAACCTCAATGCAGCTGTTTACACACCTTACATGCCAACAAGCGGCAAGGTAGCAGTAGACGTTGTTAAGAAGGACGGTTCCGCAGTTGAATCCATCAACAAGGATTACGATGCAGCCGGCAATATCGTAGCAAAGATGAACGATGCTCTTGCAGCAGGCACTGTAACAGGTGTGGACGCTGTTAACATGCTTCGTGATTACATCGATAAGGCTTACAATGGTTACTACGGCACAAACAGAGCTGACCTCTTCATCGGTCAGAACGCAGCTTGGGATGCAGACGAATTAGTAGCACTCCTTCGTTGTGTAGTTGCTAACCCACAGACATTAAATGGAACAGACGTTGTTAACGGTCTCTTCTCCAGAGAAGATGACAACAACCAGAGAAGAGTAGATATGTACCGTTTCGTTGGTACTCTCTTCGGTGTTCGTGGTCTTGAATCCAGACAGGATTACTTATATGTAGGTACTGACGGTATGCTTCATGATGCTCGTCAGGAAGAAGCTACATATGTGGCACTTGAAAGAATGAACGCTATCGCTAAGGAAGGTCTTGTTTCCACATCCTTCATGAATATGGAAGATACAGATACAAAGACAATGCTTACTAACGATGCAGGTTTCATGCACTATGACTACAACCAGACTCAGACTGTTTACAATGAAACAGCTCTTCAGGATGGCGAAAAGTACATGGCTGTTATGGTTCCTGTAGCTCGTTGGAACGATGGTTCTGAAAAGTTCATGAGATTTACAGAGTCCTGGAGATCCGTTAAGACCGGTGGTTGGGGTATCTCCAAGGCAGGTGTAGGTAACGATACTAACAAGCTTTATGCATGTCTTGCTCTTATCGACTATGCTTACAGCCCAGAAGGTACAATCCTTATGTCCTATGGTCCTGCAGCATTCATTAAGCAGAACGCTGACGGTTCCTTCGTAACATTCAACTTCAACGGAACTCAGATGCCTGTTATTGCAGATGCAACATATGCAGAGCTTTGGGATAAGGCTTCCGGTAACTATACTAACTACGCTCGTCAGTTCCTTGGTTCTACTCTTTCCTTCATGAAGAGCCAGGCATTCGAGTATCAGTGTACACATGATGTAGGTAAGGAAGGTGCAGGTTACATCTCCACAGCTATCGGTCTTGGTACTATCAAGCATCCTGAATTAGCTATTACAGAGAACCCATGGTACACATCCGTTCCTACCGTTCTTCCAACAACTAAGGAAGAAAATACTCTTATCAAGGAGTACACAAATCTTGCAGATAAGTTCTCCTCCTCTAAGGGTGGCGTAAGCATTTTCTGTGACATGATCGTTGGTGGTTATGCAGGCGCAGGCGTTGCTGAAATTACAGATGCTAAGACAGCAGCAAGCACAGTAGCTAATACTTGGGATGGCGCAGCTTATCTCTTAATTAAGCAGGGTGCTTGGGAAAACTTACAGGATTACTACAAGACACTCACAAAGTAATTAAGTCAATATAGAATTGGCAAACAAGTAATTAATGTTCGGCGGAGGAGCCTTAAGCTCCTCCTGCCGGATATACAATATGGAATTATTCAAAAGATAACCATGTTGTTTTGAACAAAAATTATGCCTTGTTGCCGAGCGAAAGGCAACAGTGAATTAAACTTTGCCGGCTTTGGGCAAAGAATGGAGACAGATATGTACAAGAAGCAAATGATTCTCCAGCGTATTGTGTGCTTAGTTGTTTTAATAGCCGCTGCGCTTGTATTTGTATATTCTTTAGGTCTTATGACAGACATGTATGAAAACAAATTAGGTTATCATGCAGAAAAATATTATACCAATGGCATGACAGAGGAGGCCTTAGCTAAAGTCAAGGTAACCGGTGCCGAAATTTACTATGACATGCAGGAGTTTAACCGCCAGCTCACAGTAGCAGGAATTGTTTTAATTCTTCTGGGTGTTTCTCAGTATGTGTTTCAGAATCAGAACCGCAGAAAATATTACATCGCAAATTATATCACTGTTGGTGCCAATACCGTAGGAGCAATTTATTATTCCTGCTGGGCACTCAGCAACATATTATCATATAAAGAACGGTATGTGACAACCTTAGACTTTGAAAAATTAAAGCAAATCAATGAGATGTATAAGTTCCCATATACCGAGTCTACATTTTGGTTTGATGCCAGCAAATTTGTTTTTGGCTTTGTTCTGGTGGCAACTGTACTAAATGTGCTTAATCTGGCATGGAAGTTAGTGCTGATGAACAACGAAAAGAAGCTGGTGCGGGCCGGTAAGGAGGGTAAGGCGGCATGATGGATGCAAAAACAATTAAGAAAGACCGCTTACGTTACACAAAAAACAAACTCTCCGCAAATTTAGCATATTTGGCTATTTTGTTTGATGTGTTATACTTTGTAAGCATCTACAGCTCTGACGTAGATACCTACTATTATACAATTACCATTGGTTTTTCCGTATTGTATAATCTGGTATTCTTATTAACCGCATTCCTTTCTTCGGAAGGTGTAAAAAACTATAAGAAAAACTACTCCTGGATTATTATGGTGGTAGGTGTTTTACAGTTTGTAAGAATTTTAGGTATTCCGCGTATGGCTCATAGCACAGTGCTCACCCTGGATGGTGTAGAAACTGTTGTAATGGGCGACAAGCAGTTCCTTTGGGTTGTTATCTGCCTGGTTGTTTCCGGCGTGGCATGTATTGCTTCTGGTATTGCAGGTATCTATAAGGCAACCACATTAGAAAATTATATGAAAGAACACGGACTCGCGTAGACGAAACCAATACTTCCGAAAGAAAGGCGTAAACTATGGCTTCCTTAAGTTTAAAGAATGTAAACAAAATATACGATAACAACGTACAGGCTGTTTTTGACTTTAACATCGATGTTGAAGACGGCGAGTTCATCGTACTTGTTGGTCCTTCCGGTTGCGGTAAGTCTACAACTCTTCGTATGATTGCCGGTCTTGAAGATATTTCTTCCGGTACCTTGATCATTGATGGCGAGGATGTAACCACAAAGCCACCTAAGGACAGAGATATCGCAATGGTTTTCCAGAACTATGCGTTATATGCTCACATGACAATTTATGAAAACATGGCATTCTCCCTGACACTTCGTCACGAGGATCCAAATGTAATTCACGAAAAAGTATTAGCAGCGGCAGAAATCCTTGGTCTTACCGACCAGCTTAACAAAAAGCCAAAGCAGCTTTCCGGTGGTCAGAGACAGCGAGTTGCCATGGGTCGAGCAATTGTTCGTACTCCAAAGGTATTCCTGTTTGACGAACCATTATCCAACCTGGATGCAAAGCTCCGTGGTGCAACAAGAAGAGAGATTCTTCTCCTTCACAAGCGTCTCGGTGCTACCATGTTATATGTAACCCACGACCAGACAGAAGCATTAACCCTGGCAGACAGAATCGTTTGTATGTCCATGGGTTATGTACAGCAGATCGGTACTCCGCTGGAGCTCTACGATACTCCTGCCAATCTGTTTGTAGCGTCCTTTATTGGTCTTCCTCCAATGAACTTCTTTGACTGTGAAGTAGAAGAAACTAAACTGGTGGGAGATGGCTTTACTGTAAATTTAAAAGACAGTGAAAAAGAACTTCTGAAATACTATGTCGGAAAGACAATTACCTTAGGTGTTCGTCCGGAAAATATCGTTAAGGGCAGTGATATGACACTTTCCGTAACACTCAACGAAAACCTTGGTCAGACAACTCTTGTACATGGTTCCATCGGCGGACATAAAGCAACAGCAAAGTTCCGTGAATGGTCCAATTATAAGCCGGGCGATGAAGTAAGCGTATCCTTTGACCGCATGCATTTCTTCGACAAGGATACAACCAAAGCAATAAGATAAAGGATTGGGTACGACTATGAAAGAAATGATTAGAAAATTCCTGGTTTCCCTGAAGAAAAATCCTCAGGTGATTCCGCTTTTGGCACATACGGTTGCATTTTGTATCTTTTCCCTTAATTTAACCGTTATCTCCAATACAACAGCAAAGATTTATGGTGCCCATATGGGTCTGTGTTCCTTTGTGGCTATGTTGTTTTCTATTTTGGTGTATGTATGTCTGTTCAGCGCATATCCAAAGCGTAAAAAGCCGAACTGGATTATGATTGCCATGATTCTGGTGATGTATGCAATTATTATTTATGCAGACTACTTTTATGCCGGACGTATTTATGCAGCAACACACAGAGCAGAAAGCCCGATTAGCCCGGAAATGTATCCGTACATTGAAGATGCATACATTATTATGTTTAATCATATCACAGCACTGATTGTCAGCGCGGTTCTTATTATTACAGAGCCATTTTATGCAATGCTGTTAAAGAAGATTAATACATCCGTAGAAATCGAAGATAACGGAGAACTTGGTGCAATTGAGTTAAGTGACGAGGAATAAGTTTTAAATGGCAAAAAAGAAAGATAATAAAAACCATACTCCCGAAAAAAAGTCATCGGCAGATTACTATAAGTTAAAAACCGATGCCGTAAACCGTCTGGTAAACGCAGACAAAAAAACATATGATAAAACCAAGGGTGATCCGGGTAAGCAATACCGCAGCAGAGGATTTTTAGATAAAATTCCTTCCTGGATAAAGGCTTTGTTTATCAAGTTTTGGTTTAACGGAGCCGTGTGCTTCTTTATTTTCTGGGGCTTAGGCCTGTACGTGACCGACATGTTAGACATGATTTTTGTACTTGCCGTGGTTATGGGTATGGTGACTGATATTTTAGTAAACAATGCCTTTCGGTTTTTAGCAACCTACGAAGGGCAGAATGACAAGTGGATGATGTTTCCGAAGAAGAAATATTGGACATTCTTTGCAAACATTCTCTATGCGTTCCCGGTACTTGTTGGCGTGATATGGTTTTATAATATATTAAACGTAGTGTTAAATAATATAAACGGAACCGACGGCAAACTTTTTGTCGGAGTAGAGCCGATTCTCTTCGGGTTATCGTATATGGCAATCGATATGCTTTTCATTACAATGAAAAACACTATGATTAAAATTGTATCCGACGCAAAACAAAAAAATAGAAATTGAGTGTAACTGCACAAAAGAGCAGTACCAATAGTTTCAGGTAAGGAGTTTATTATGGCATATCTCAGTTTGAAAGGAATAAACAAAATCTATCCTAATGGCTTTCATGCCGTTCATGATTTTAATTTAGAAATTGAGCGGGGAGAATTTGTTGTGTTTGTCGGCCCTTCGGGATGCGGTAAATCTACAACGCTCCGTATGATTGCCGGTTTGGAAAACATCAGTAATGGTGAGTTCTGCATTGATGGCAAACGTGCCAACGAGATAGGTCCTCGTGAACGAGAAATTGCCATGGTATTCCAGAGCTATGCGCTGTATCCTCATATGTCCGTTTATGACAACATGGCATTCGGACTTTCCCTGCAGGGCGTAGACGATGACGTAATTGAAAGAAAGGTACAGGAAACAGCAAAAATCCTTGGTCTTACCGACTACCTTGACAGAAAGCCAAGAGCGCTGTCCGGTGGTCAGAGACAGAGAGTTGCGGTTGGTCGTGCCATCATCCGTAAGGTTGGTATTTTCTTAATGGATGAACCTCTTTCCAACCTGGATGCAAAGCAGCGAGTTACCATGAGATCCGAAATTACAGATATCCATAGAAAGGTTGGAGCAACTACAATTTACGTTACTCACGACCAGACAGAAGCCATGACGATGGCAGACAGAATTGTTTGTATGAAAGACGGTTATATCCAGCAGGTTGGTACACCGTATGACTTGTATTTCAAACCGGTAAATATGTTCGTTGCAGGTTTTATCGGAGAACCTCCGATGAACTTCGTAACTTCTGAAGTAAAGAACGGAAAGATTACGGTTGGTAAGACACAGCTTGACTTAAATGCAGTTCTTAAGGCAGATAAGGTGGCTTCCTACGAAGGAAAGAAAATTGTTCTTGGATTCCGTCCGGAAGGCACAGAGCTTGG
>JAZQJL010000143.1:0-42905 GCA_045541595.1 Lachnospiraceae bacterium
AGAAATGCTGCAGAGAATGCGTGAGCTTTCCGTGCAGGCAGCAAACGGTACTTCCACCGACGATGACCGTATGCAGCTGCAGGCAGAGGTTGACCAGTTAAAGGACGAAATTAACCGTATTTCCGAGACAACCGAATTTAATACAAAGAAGCTGTTAGACGGCACGGTAGACCGCCGTTCCTATTCCAGCGACCCAAGCGTGGAACTGATTTCCTTATCCGATGCGGTTAACGTAAGAGAATACAAGTTCCTGCCGGGAGGAGCTGCAGAGCAGGCCGTTGTGGTAGGCGGAAACCTGACCGGCAACACGGTTCCGAATAACAAGTCAGAATATACCCTGACCATCAATAATCAGGACATTAAAATTCCTGCAGACGCTGATTTAAATACGGTGCTTACCAATTTAAACAGCGTGTGCGGCAACATGGGTATTCAGGTGGCATTTACTGACGGTACGGATGACGATACGGCAGCAGGCGTGGGCGGTAAAACAGTAATTGACCCGGCTACGGTAACAGCAAATCCGACCGGATATTCTCTCGTTTTTGTTACCGATGATTACGGTACCAACGCAGAGATTGACATCCACGCGGACCAGGAACTGGCAAGCCTCCTTGGTTTATCCACGTCCGGCGAATATGCCCAGGGCACGGACTGTGCGGTAGAACTGGACAGAAGTGACGAAGGTGGATTTACCAACACATCCACCATTTCCATAGACGGTGACTATGTAACCGTCCGCGACAGAGATGATTTTGAAATGGTATTTAAAGTAGACGGCGGAGCAATCGGCAAAGAAGTTACGGTAACCGTACTGGATGCAGGCCCGATGACCCTGCAGATTGGTGCCAATGAAGGCCAGACCATGGAAGTTCGTATTCCTAGAGTAGACGTAGTAACGTTAAACATTGAGTCTGCCAATATCGGAACCCAGGAAGGCGCCATGGCAGCCATTACCCTGTTTAATGATGCGGTAAACGAAGTTTCCACCGTACGTGCCAAGCTGGGTGCTTACCAGAATCGTTTGGAGCATGCCATCAACAGTCTGGATGTTTCTGCAGAAAACTTAACCGAAGCCCTGTCCCGTATTGAGGACACCGACATGGCGGGTGAAATGGCTACTTACACCCAGTATCAGGTACTGACCCAGGCGGCAACCTCCATGTTAGCACAGGCAAACGAGAGACCACAAAATATCCTCAACTTATTACAAGGATAATAAACAGTTTTATTTATAAAACCATGAAAGCTATTTGTCTTCTAACGGTCCTTCGCAGAAGATAAATAGCTTTCATGGATTAGCGTAAATAATGGATATATTATCAAATGAAGAAAAGGAGAAGGTTTGCTATGACGCAGGAACAAATTCAAACATATACTCTTAGGGTTTCCCAGGCTTCGCCTTGTGAGCTTGTAGTGATTATGTATGACATTATTTTGGATGATGTGAAAAACGCAAGAGCAGCAAAAAATGCGGGGGATAATAAGCAGTATCAGGCAGATTTATCCCATGCGATCAGGTTTGTAAACGAGCTGATGGGAGCTCTTGATTTTGCCCAGCCGATTTCTTTCCGGCTGATGAGCCTGTACATATATGTAAATAAAATGCTGGTAAAAGCAAGAGTGACAGAACGGTGGGACAGCTTAAATGACGTGGAACTGGTCATCGAAAAACTCCGTGCAGGCTTTGACGGCATTAAAGACCAGGATACCACCGGCCCGGTGATGCAGAACGTACAGCAGGTATATGCCGGTCTTACATACGGCAAGGGTACACTGAACGAAACCTATTTAAACGCGCAGGATTACAACAGAGGATTTAATGCATAATGGAAAATCTGATACTTTCATTTAACGTGGTATTACCTTTATTCCTCTGCATTGCACTGGGATATTTTTTGCGGAGAATCCGCATGGTGGATACCCCGTCGCTAAACACCATGAATAAACTTTGCTTTAAGGTGTTTTTACCGATTTATTTGTTTAACAACATTGCCACCACTAATCTGGCGGCAGCATTTAACGGAAAGCTTCTGGCACTAGCATATCTTGGCGTTTTGGGGCAGTTTGTTTTGCTGATGCTTTTGATTCCGCGGTTGGAAAAAGAAAATCCGCGCCGGGGTGTGTTAATCCAGGCAATGTTTCGCAGTAATTTTGCTTTGTTTGGGCTTCCGCTGGCACTTTCTTTGTGCGGTACGGAAAAGGTGGGACCAACCTCTATTTTAGTGGGTTTAACGGTACCGTTATTTAATATTCTTGCAGTGGTAAGCTTAGAGAGCTTCCGGGGCGGCAAGCCAAGTGTAAAAAAGATGGCAAAGGGTATTGCCACTAATCCGCTGATTATTGCATCTTTAATCGGTATTGCGTTTAATCTTCTGGATATTTCTTTACCAAGCGCAGTGCAGAAATCCGTGAATGATTTGGGCGGCGTGGCTACTCCGTTATCCCTGGTGGCACTGGGAGGTTCCTTTACGGTGGCAAAGGTAAAAGAATACCGCAGACAGCTTACCATCGGCGTGTTGGGAAGATTAGTATTCAGCCCGCTGCTTATGGTATCGGCAGGTATTCTCATGGGATTTCGCAACGAGCTATTAATTCCGCTTCTGATTATGTCCGGTGCCCCGACGGCGGTGTCTTCCTTCCCGATGGCACAGCAGATGGACGGCGATGGCGAGCTGGCAGCAGGCCTGGTGGTGTTTACCTCCGGCTTTGCAATAGTTACTATGTTTATTTGGATTTTTGTATTGAAGCAGATAGGGATGATTTAAAAACAAAAGGAATCATTTTCGTGAGGTTACGAAGATGATTCCTTTTTGCTATAAAGGACAATAAACAGTTAAAGTGCGCGTGTTATTTTTCAAGTTCTTCCTTGGCTACTGCCAGCAATTCTTCTTCTCCCATGGCGGTAAGCAGTTGTACAACCTGACTGCCTTCAAAGGCAGTGTGGATAATCTGGTGTGGCGTTTTTGTCTGTAAAAAGAGTTCTGTGTTTTCAGGGGACGTCTTGCCAAGCTCTGCGCGGATTGCCCGACGGATATGCTCCTTTGCAGCCTCTGTATTGCCTGCTTCGTTTTCCGTGGCAGCAAGGGCAAAATAGCAGGAAACCTCCATTACCTTCAAATTAAGTTGATGATTAAAACGTTCGATTATTGTAAGGGCTGCTTGGTAGGTTGCGGCTACCTTAGCGGTGTCTTCTTGCTCTGCCCAAAGATTTGCAAGCTGCATCAGGTCGGAAAGAAGGGTGAATATCTTGTTTTCGATGGCTGCGGAAAACATGTCGATGGCCGGGCCGGTTTCTTCCATTCTTGCCAGACAACGGGCGATGTTTGCATCGTTTAAGCCGGCTACGTTGCTTTCTTCATAATAATCCTTAGCTGATTTCCATTCACCGAGTAGCTCCCGGCAGTTGGCAAGTTCCCGCTGCATCTCAAACCATTTTTTGCCGGAGGAGTCCTTGGATAATACATATTTTCTGTGGATTAATTCCATACAGCGGTATATGTATTCTTTCTCACTGTTGTGGATAAATGCGGTATAATACGCGTCAGAGGTGCATTCAACCACATCATATTCGTTTGGATATCTGCGGAGTAATTCTTCTGCCTGTCCGATTGCTTTTTCGTCTTCTCCGGCCAGGGATAATTCTTTTATTGCCGTGCATTTTTCTTTTAGCTGTTCCTTGCCTACGGTATGGCCAATCAGTGCATCAATAGACATTTCAAAAAAATCTGCCAGTGCGGCAAGCATGGTAAGCTCCGGTGCGGCAACGCCGGTTTCCCATTTGGATACGGAGGCGGTGGACACGCCCATGACTTCGGCAAGCTGTTCCTGTGTTAATCCTTTTTCTCTTCGCAGGGTGCGGATAGTTTCATCTAACATTTTATGGTTCCTTTCGAAATGTTTCTTCAAAGCTGCTTTGTGAGTTTAGTATAACACGGATAAATAAAAAAACCACCAACTAATATTCCTGTTTTTCACAGGATTTATTAACCGGTGGTTGAATTTTGGGAAAGTATTATTTCTCATCCAATCTCTTGGTACTTTCTCTCGGAATAAACTTCGCTCTCAGTAACATCTTAGACAAGCCTACTCCACGAATCAGACCGTCCAGCATGAGCACTGCACTCTTGCCCAGGTCATATCTGTCCTGACGGATAGTGGTAAGCTTTGGCGTAAGCTGTGCTGCCACCGGCAGGTCGTCGTAACCGATAACGCTGACATCGTCCGGAACCTTAAGATTTAAGCGGTTTAATTCGGTGATAACGCCGCTGGCAATCATATCGGAAGCGCAGACGATAGCTGTTGCTCCGTGCTCTACAAAGGTTGGGACGTGGGACTTGGCGCAGTCCGGAACATAATAACCGTAAGCTACCAGGTTTTCATCCGGCTCGATACCGTTTTCCTTCATATGCTGATAAAAAGCCTGATTACGCTCTTCGGAAACCATGGAATTTTTGGAACCGTTTAAGAACGCAATTCTTTTGTGGCCCATGGCAACCAGATGATCAACGGCATGGCCGATACCTTCGTTACTGTCGGTACCAACATAGCCCACATGGTGGTTGTTTGGTATGTAGTTATCTAAGAGAACCGTAGGCACGGTAGTTTTGGATAACTGTTTAATCCAGTCGTCATGCAGGGTAAAACCAAGCAGGAAAGCGCCGGAAAAACCGTGACGCAGCATGTAGCTGTCGTACTTTTCCGTAGTCTGCATGGTTAAGTTGGACGGAATAACCGTAACCTCCCAGTTGCGGCTGGCAGCACCTAATTTGAAGCCCATGACAATTTCGTAACCGAACTGGTCGATGGTTTCGTAGTCCATATTGCGGTCTTCAATAAAAACACAGACCTTGGTAGTTGTTTTGGAACGGATTTTTTTGGAGGCATAGCCCATTTCCACAGCGGTATCCAGTACCAGCTGGCGGGTTTCTTCGCTAATGTCGGAAGCACCGTTTAAGCCTTTGGATACGGTGCTGACGGCAATGCCAAGCCGTTCCGCAATGTCTTTGATGGTTGGCATAATATGATTCTCTCTTTCTAATATAAAATATAGTATGTTCTGTCAGGTGTAATCAGTATGTTCTTTTGTATTCCAATATTCTAGCACAAAACCATCGTCTTTTCAACGAAATTTTCGAAAATTTTCTGAAATTAAAATTTTTAGTTGACATCCCGGAAAAAAAGGGTTATTATGAACACATAGAACGAAAATTTACGAAAATTTTCGCGGAAAATATAGAGAAAGGTATGGTAAATACTATGGGAAAAAAGGGTGCAAATCCGCTGAAGCGCGGCGCCGGAATCCTGATGCCGATCAGCAGTCTGCCAAGTCCGTACGGTATCGGCACCTTAGGCAAAGCTGCCTACGAGTTTGCTGATTTCGTAAAGGCAACCGGCAGCAAGTACTGGCAAGTGCTTCCGATCGGAGCAACCAGCTATGGTGACAGCCCGTATCAGTCCTTCTCTGCATTTGCCGGAAATCCTTATTTCATTGATTTGGATGTTCTGGTGGAAGAGGGTTTACTGACACAGGAAGAGATTGATGAAAAGGAATGGGGCGAGGATCCGTCCGACGTGGATTACGCTTTAATTTATGAAAACCGTTTCGACGTCCTGAAATGTGCTTACGAGAGAAGTACTCACGCAAGAACCAAGGACTTCAAAAAGTTTGAAGAGGACAATGCTTACTGGCTGAACGACTACAGTATGTACATGGCAATAAAAAACAGCTTCGACAGCAAGTCCTGGACAGAATGGGATGACGACATCCGTCTTCGCAAACCGGAAGCGGTAAGCCGTTATGAAAAGAAATTAAAGAAGGAAATCGGCTTCTGGAAGTTCTGTCAGTATAAATTTGATGAACAGTGGAAAAAATTAAAAGCATACGTAAATGAGCTGGAAATTGAAATTATCGGGGACATTCCGCTCTACGTTGCCATGGACAGCTCCGACGTATGGGTACACAGTGACCTGTTTGAGTTGGATGAGGATTTAAGAGAAATCAATATCGCCGGAGTTCCGCCGGATATGTTCTCCGAAACCGGCCAGCGCTGGGGCAACCCGTTGTACCGCTGGGATGTGATGGAAAAGGACGGCTTTAGCTGGTGGAAGGAGCGCATGAAGTTCTGCGCATACCACTACGACGTTATCCGTATCGACCACTTCATCGGTATCGTCAACTATTATTCCATTCCGGCAACCTGCCCGACAGCAATGGAAGGCGGCTGGAAGAAGGGTCCTGCAAAGAAACTGACCGACATGATTAACGAGACTATCGGGGACGCAAAAATTATTGCGGAGGATCTCGGTGTGCTGACGAAGCCGGTCATGGACCTGATTGCAGCAAATCAGTATCCGGGCATGAAGATTTTAGGCTTCGGTCTGGATGTTACACCGGACAATGAATATCTGCCGCATAATTACACAACAGATAATTCCATTGTCTACATCGGAACCCACGACAACGAAACACTGGTAGGTGCTCTCATGCAGCTGAACGAGGAGCAGCAGGAGAGACTGGCGGATTATTACGATGCGAGAAATCCTTTCGATATCGCAAGAGCAATGATCAAGCGTGCCTACTCATTAAACTGCCGTGTGGCAATTTTCCAGACACAGGATTTACTGTACCTGGATAACAAAGCAAGAATGAATTTTCCGTCGACAATAGGGGAGAATTGGAGATGGAGAATGCTTGAGGAGCAGTACGAGAAGATCGACGCTGCTTATTATAAACATTTAGCGGAACTGTATTACAGATAAGAGATTTACGCGGAGGTTGTGTAAAAGGAGCTTTTAGAACTTGTAATATCCGTGTTCGCCTGCATCCTCTGACAGATGTTCGTCCAAGCTGGAACAATTCAAATAAATTTGATTGTCCATCTTGTTCGAACACCCGTCAGCTGATAGGTCGGACACTTGGATATTACAAGTTTAAAAGCCAGCGTTTTACAGCAACCGGCCGGCGTAAATTACGATTGTTTCAGAGCAATCATTACGAGGAAGCAAAGGAGGAAAGTCTTCTGTCTGCGACCAGCAGGGGAGACTTTGCTTCGTTTACAAGGAGGATTATAACACATGGGTAATTTTCAGAAGAATGTTAGGGATATTCTTGCGCTTACTTATGGTAAGAATATGAAGGAAGCAAGCACCATCGAGCTGTATCATGCGGTTTCTAAGGCAGCAATGAAGGAAACCGGTTTAGACTTTGTAGCAAAGGCAAAAGAGGCAGAAGGCAAAAAGGCCTGCTATCTTTCTGCAGAATTTTTGGTGGGTCGTTTGGTTTATAACAACCTGTTAAACTTAGGATTACTTCATCAGTTTGGGGAGCTGATGAGCGAAAACCAGAGAGATATGAGAGAGTTTGAAGAGATAGAGGATGCGGCGCTTGGTAATGGCGGTCTTGGTCGTCTGGCAGCCTGCTTCCTGGATTCCGGTGCTACCATTGGCGTAAATTTGAACGGTTACGGTATCCGTTACAAATACGGACTCTTCAAACAAACCATAGAAAACGGATTCCAAAAGGAACAGCCGGATGACTGGACCAGAGCAGGAGATCCATGGTCCGTCCGCACCGAAGAGGATAAAGTGCTGGTACATTTCAAGGGACAGGATGTATATGCGGTGCCTTATGATATGCCGGTCATCGGCTATGGTGCAAAGAAGGTAAATCTTCTGCGTCTGTGGCAGGCAGAGGCTGTCAATGAGTTTCACTTCGATTTATTCAATGAACAGAATTACGATAAGGAAGCAAAGGAAAGAAACGCTGCTGCGGCAATTTCTGCAGTGCTTTATCCGAATGATTCCGAGAAGGCAGGTAAGCAGTTGCGCTTAAAGCAGCAATATTTCTTCTCCAGTGCCTCCCTGCAGGATATGATTCGTACGTACAAAAAGAAGTTTGGCAATGATTTTAGCAAGTTCTCCGCGGAATATGCCATCCAGTTAAACGATACCCATCCGACGGTTGCCATTCCGGAGTTACTCCGCATTTTAATGGAAGAAGAAGGCTTAAGTTTTGCCAAAGCATTTAAAATTGCGAGAGAAACTTTTGCGTACACCAACCACACCATCATGGCGGAAGCTTTGGAAAAGTGGGATGTTAATCTGTTCAAATCGGTGATTCCTCACGTATACAAGTATGTGGTGATGTTACAGAAGGCACTCCGCAAGGAACTGACGAAGCTGGGCGTTTGTGAAAACGATCAGTGGCAGTACGATATTATCTCCGGAAATCTGATTCACATGGCGAGAATGGCGATTTTTGCCAGTCATTCCACCAACGGTGTGGCTCAGATTCATACCGAAATTTTAAAGAATGATGCTTTAAAAGAATGGTATGCCATTTATCCGGAGCGCTTTAACAATAAAACAAACGGTATTACCCAGAGAAGATGGCTGGCTCTTTGTAATCAGGAGCTTTCCGGATTTATCAATGATAAAATCGGTAGTGGCTGGGTAACCGATCTTTCTAAATTAAAGAAGCTGGAAGCTTTTGCAGATGACAAGGTGACTCTGGAAAAGTTTGACGAAATCAAGAGAATCAAGAAGCAGCAGCTGGCAGAGTTTGTGCTGGCAAAGGAAGGCGTAAGCTTAAATACCAACTCCATTTTTGATATTCAGATTAAGCGTCTCCATGAGTATAAGAGACAGCTGTTAAATGCCCTTTCCATTCTTGATATTTACTATGGATTAAAGGACGGAAGAATTAAGGATTTCTATCCAACCACTTTCATTTTCGGTGCAAAGGCCGCTCCGGGCTATTACAGGGCAAAGGGTATCATCAAGTTTATTAACGAGATTGCGAAGCTCGTTGCAAATGACCCGGAAGTAAACGATAAGCTACAGGTTGTTTTTGTGCAGAATTATAATGTTTCCTATGCCGAAAAGCTGGTAACCGCGGCAGATGTATCCGAGCAGATTTCCACTGCCGGTACGGAGGCTTCCGGTACCGGTAACATGAAGCTTATGTTAAACGGCGCAGTAACCCTGGGTACGTATGACGGTGCCAACGTGGAAATTGTTGCCGAAGCCGGCGAAGAAAACAATTACATTTTCGGTAAGCGTGTGGAAGAAATCGAAGCTTTAAAGAACAATTACAACGCGAGAGAGCTGTACGAGGCAGAGCCGCGTATCAAGCGCGTTGTTGACACTTTGGTCGACGGCACACTTTCTGACGACGGAACCGGAATGTTTGCAGAATTGTACCATGCGCTGCTGGATGGTGCACATTGGCATCAGCCGGATCACTATTTCCTGTTCGCGGATTTCATCTCCTATTGTGATGCAAAACTTCGCGTAAACAGGGATTATCAGGACACACTTGCCTTCCGCAAAAAGTGTTTCTTAAACACGGCCAATGCGGGCAAGTTCTCCAGTGACAGAACGATCCGCGATTATGTGGAAGATGTGTGGAAACTGTAAATTTAGAGAGTCTATAATTTCATAAAAAGGGCTGGTACAAAGATATTTTTATCTTTTACAGTATCTGTGTTCGCCTGCATCCTCCAACAGGCGTTCGCTCAAGCTGGAACAACTCAAATGGGATTTGGTTGTCCATCTTGTTCGAACACCTGTCGGCTGATAGGTCGGACACTTAGATACTGTAAAACTAAAAATTGGCATTTTGTACCAGCCCTTTTTGCGTAGGTTGTGGACCTCCCTAAAACTTACAGCTTCTACACATCATTTTAGTGGGGCGGAAGTTTACTCTGCTATTAGGCTTTGTAACAAAGCCAGAATTTGTTTTTCTGATTCTTCTATTTGCTTAATATACTCACATGCCCTCTCTCGGACTTCTCTTTCGGCCAGCTTTGCAGGCCGTTGATCCATATTGTTCCAGCCGCCAAGTAAAGACCAGGTTTGTTCTGCTAAGGTTTTTTCTTTTGCAAAAAGTGTGGCCAGGGTCTTGTACATTTCTAATGTTTCTGTATCGGTGTTCCCTGCCTTATTCTCCGAAAGCTGTTGGAAGTATTTTGCGGCACAGCCTCGTCCGTCAATCAGGCAGGTGGTGGCATCGTCCTGGCAGAGCATTTTTTCGAATAAGAGGGATTCGGTACCGCTTTCACAAAAGGAGGTGTGGTCGGAGAGCATGCTCGCCCAGGCGGAAAAACCGGCAATGCCTTTTTTGTAACCGCCATCCTCCCGGGGAGTCATAATCTGAACTGCGGTTTGCAGGATTTCCTTGGTGGAATGCGGGATGCCAATCACCGGACCAAGGCACATGACGGACTGGGTATCGGTGTTTTCCCACCAATTGTCGCAGATGAAATAGCCGCAGTCGTCAAACTGCACGGTTCCGCCAAAGGCAGGGTCAGTTTGGAAAAAGTTCCAGCCAAGTAACGTGTTGCCGTTGTTGCGATAGCCGGTAATGATGCAGGCCTCCGGTGGTCCGATGATACCCTGGGCAATGCATGGGTAGCCCTCGTCAATATGCGTTCGGATAAACTGCATAAACTCTTCTTTGGTGGTGGTTTCTGTACGGTTTAGCATGGAAAATTCCCGGCCCAGCGCTTTTGCCGCATAGGAATATACGGTTTCGTCCGCTCCTTCCGTAAAAGTGTGATAAATATCTACGTTGCTCATGTCCCATTCGGAGTTGTTCCATGTAAAACGAAAAGCTCCGCCACAGGAAACCAGTACATTGGCATAATCTAAATCGTCACCGAGATAGTCTGCACAGGCTTTTAAACAAATCGGATATGGTGTGGAACCGCCATAGGTTCCCCATTCTACTTTTGGAACACCATATAAAATGGTGCTGCCGGTATTCTGATATTTTTCTTTTTGATTCATTGTAACATCACTCCTTCGCTCTTTCTGACGGAGTAATCCGATGCCGTATATTCCCGGGGTTAACTCTGATTTTCCCATAAGAGGCCTGCTTTTCCGGAATGCGCTTGGCGTCATGCCAATAATTTTGGTAAAGGCACGGGTGTAGCTTTCGTGATTGGAAAAACCGTATTCCAGTGCTAGATCCATAATGGACTTTTCTGAGTGGAGCAGCTCGAAAGCGGAAACGAGAATTTTTCTGGTGCGGATATAACGGGCTAAAGGATAGCCGGTATCCTGCCTGAAAAAGTCACGTATGTGGGCATAGGAAAAGCCGGTTTTCTGCTCCAGTGCTTTATAATCAGAGGCTTGTTCCTTGATATGGGCTTCAATGTAACTAAGAATAGTATAAGTATGTAACGGATAACTCATAGTCAGTTTCCTTTCTTGCATCGCGATGTAGTTTCATTATACACCATAGAAAAAATTTTGCTTGACTTTTTTGAGGAACCACTATGAGTTATTGCCATGTAGTGAAAGCGTTACGGCGTTGCCTTTTGCTTTGTCTTATTTTCCGCCTCCACTGCTTTTATCATTTTCATTAAGTACTTGTACCGCTCCTGAATGGAGTTAATATGGTAAATGCTGCTGCTGATTAAATCCGGATCTACGACATTTTCGAAGTGGGAGTAGGCGGTTTCCAACTCGGCTTTTGTCATGTCCAGTTCAGCTTTTAATATGTCGGCGGCAGTAGGTTTTTTCTTACGAATAGACTGAAATATACGCATGATATTGCCCTCTTTATTCTGTAAATTTGCTATGGGAAGAGCTTCAGAAAGGCTCCCCCTTGATTTAAGTATAGTCCCCCTGTTTTTTATTTATACATGACGAAGACAAACTTTTCAGAAAAAGTCATAGCGGCCGGTTTGTCCGCATAAGCTGAAGAAAGAGAGGAAAGAAAGGCAGGATGGGAAAATGAAAACATGGACAGACCGGCTGGTAGATATGGTATTTCGAGGGGTAGTGGGTCTTGTGGTGATTTATATTTTGGAGCAGATTTGCATTCATCAGGGGTTTCCGGTGTTGGCAGGTGTGAATGCGGGAACCTTTTTGCTAACCGGCCTGCTTGGAATGCCGGGATTTCTTTTGGTGTTCGCTGTTTCTTTGATTTATCTTTACTAACAGTATTGTGAAAATCCGACAAAAAATGCCTGTAAAATTTGTAAAAAACAGAGAAAGAAAATAAATCGGACAAAATAAGTTGACGAGTACGACAAAAGAGCGTATTATTAAATCAGAATTTCTAGTACGTTTCCGGTAGCGCCGGAAGGAAATTTTTCTTAATTCATAGTTATTTTCTTGCGATTAATTCGCGTGATTCCCAAAAAAGGAAGTCAAAAAAAGAAAGGAAAGGTGATGTGTTGGAAAAAATCATCGGTATTTTCGATGAGCAGAATGCATATGCAGAAAAATTCAAACGGTACATCAACGAAAGAAAAGACATCGGCTGTTTTGCTGTCAGTTTTCAGGAGGAGCAGGACCTGTTAGAGTATTGCAGGCAGAAAAAGCTAAATTATCTGGTGCTGGGCGGAAGCAGGGCAGAGCAGATGAAGCAGATTTCCATGCCCTACGGTGTCAGGGTGTGGATTCTTTCCGAAGAGGAGCCGGAGGAGGAAGAAGCGGAAGGATTCCATCGTGTATTCCGCTATCAAAAGGCCGGAGAAGTGGTGCGCCGGATTATGTTGGCAGAGCTGGCAAGAGAAGAGCGGTTAAGCGAACTGATTACGGTTTATTCCCCGGAAAGCAGCCGGTTGGCGGCAGAATATGCAGAGGAACTCATCGAAACCTTGTCGGAAAAAGGAAAGACCTTATTCCTGCCCTGGGACCCTTTCGGCGGATACGGAAGGACGGAGAATGGCGGCAGGGAAGGAGCATCGGTCAGCGAGCTTCTCTATCTTATGCGAAAAGACCGGGTACAGGCAAAACAGCTCTTTGCAGGTCTGCCGAAGATAAAGGGAGCCTCGTTTTTCTGCAGTCCGGAGTACTGCACGGATTTGTGGCAGTATTCCTCTGAGGAAATGCAACAGCTGGTGACCTGCTGCAGGGAATACGGCGGCTATCAATATGTGGTTTTTCTGTCGGGTATGATTCATGACGGAGTACTTTCCGTGATGCGGCAAAGCCAAACTACGTATCTTGTGGGTTCTGATGCGGACTCCGGCATGCACCGCAGGCAGGAATTTTACCGCCAGATGAAATATGCGGGAGAACAGGGCGTTTTGTCCCGGTTACAGGAGGTGACCCCGGAAAAGGAGGTACTGCGGTAAGGGATGGAAGAGCTGAAACAGAAATTGCGGGAGGAGGTAGTGTCCTCCTTCGACTATTCCCTGGAAATTACAACGGAGGATTTGTATCGGAGAATTGACCAGGTCATCATGAAAGCGGCCCGGGAAACTTTTCTCACCCTGGAGAAAAAAGAATGGCTTAGAAAAGAGCTGTATGCCACCATCCGAGGCCTTGATATTTTGGAAGAGATTCTGGAGAAGGAAAGTATCACGGAAATCATGATTAATGGGGCTGAGGATATTTTTGTGGAGGAGAGGGGCAAGCTTTACCGTTGGCAACGGAAGTTCGAATCAAAACAAAAGCTGGAGGACATTATTCAGCAGATTGTGGCAAAGGCAAACCGGATTGTAAATGAGGCAAACCCTATTGTGGATGCCAGGCTTTCCGACGGCTCCCGTGTAAATGTGATTTTGCCACCGGTAGCATTGAACGGACCGATTGTGACAATCCGAAAATTTTCAAAAGCACCGCTTACAATGCAGCGTCTGGTGGAACTGGGAGCACTGACGGAGACGGCAGCAACCTTTTTGCAGAGCCTGGTGCAGGCAAAATATAACATTTTTATCAGCGGCGGAACCGGTTCCGGTAAGACAACATTTTTAAATGCGCTGACGGAATTTATTCCCGCAGAAGAGCGGATTATTACCATCGAGGATGCGGCAGAGCTGAAAGTGAACGGAATCGAAAATCTGGTCCGGCTGGAAGTGCGGAATAAAAACAATGAAGGCGAAGGGGAAATTCCTATCCGCGACCTGATTCGTACGGCGTTGCGTATGCGTCCCGACCGGATTATTGTTGGTGAAGTCCGGGGCGCGGAAACCATAGATATGCTGCAGGCAATGAATACGGGGCACGACGGTTCCCTTTCCACCGGACACGGAAATTCCATCTCGGACATGCTGGATCGTTTGGAAACCATGGTGCTGTTGGGGACGGATATTCCGCTAATGGCCGCAAGAAAACAGATTGCATCCGCCATTGATATTATGGTGCATTTGGGGAGACTTCGGGACGGCAGACGATGTGTACTGGAAATTTCGGAGATTCTCGGATGCCGGGACGGAGAAATTGAAAAAAATCCGCTGTTTTTGTATCAGGAGGAAAAGGGAGAGGCCGGAGGGCTTAGGTGCACCGGAGCAGCTTTTGTCCAACAGATGAAGAGAAGAAGGGCGGGAATGAAGGAGTGGAATGCAGATGAAGAAGAGGATTAGATACCTGCTTTGCTCATTGCTTCTGTCACTTGCTGCGGTTGTTCTGACAAGCTGGCTGTTCTTTGACTTTGAGCCGGTTTCTTTCCTGCTTTTCGGCTATGTTCCGGTGGCACTGTTTTTGCAGCAAAAAGAATATCAACGGAAACGAAAGTGGGAGTTAAACCTGGCGTTTAAAGATGCACTGGTTTGTCTGGAAAACAGTCTTGCCGTGGGATATTCGCCGGAGAACAGTGTGAGAGAAACGGTAAAAAGCCTGGAGCAGTTGCATGGGCGGGAGCACGAGATTTGCCGGGAGTTTAAACGTATGGTAAAGCAGATGGAACTGGGGAGCAGTATGGAAGACGTGTTTTTGGAGTTTGGCCGCCGCAGTGATGTGGAGGATATAAGACAGCTGGCAGATATTTTTTCCCTGGTGAAGCGGACCGGAGGAAATCTGGGACAGGTCTTTCGCCAGACAGGAAGTATTTTGCAGGAAAAAATTGAGCTGAAACGGGATTTGCATACAACCATTGCTTCCAAACGGATGGAATTTAAGATTATGCAGATGGTGCCCTACGGAATTTTGTGCTATTTGAAATTGTGTGCTCCCGCCATGAGTAAAGGGCTTTATCACAACACCTTCGGAATTGTATTTATGTGGTGCGCGCTGGTAATCTATTTTGGCCTGCAACTGCTGGGAGAGCATATGATTCGGGCGGAAATCGGAAAACTGGAGGGGTAGAGTGAAGCAAATAAAAACAAATCGCCGGATGCGATGGCTGCTTCCGGATACGAAACTGCGGGACGCCATGGAGCTGTATCCCGGTAAGACCCGGGAAGAGGTCAGGGATATCGTCTGGATGGGGCTTAGAAAAAAGATGGTGCTTGGGGGCATTGCAATGATAATGTTCCTGCTTGCCGCCGTGGCAGCACGGAACGAAAAACCGGAATCACCGGGGATGATAAGACCTCTTCCCGGCAGTGCATCCGTAAAAAAAGAAGTGCTGTTGGAAACTGCCGGGGGATGGAAGGCTCTGACACTGGAGATAGGAGCCCTGGAGTACGGAGAAGAAGAGATTGATGCAATGCACCGGGAGGTGGAAACATACCTGGAAACAACCGTGCTTGGAGAAAACAAAAGCTGGGGGGAAATAAGAACGGACCTTTGCTTTCCGGAAACCATAGCAAATTACAGCAAAAACGTGTATTGGAGCACAGATGCGCCGTGGTTGATTTCGTCAAAGGGCGAGGTGCAGAATGCAGAGCTTATGGCAGAGGAAAAAGTATCCGTTACGGCAAAAGTATATTACGGCTCGGAATACCGCTTTTTCACCCGCACGGTTACGGTGTGTCCCAAGGAATATGCGGGGGAGGAAGCATTGCTTAGGAAAGTACAGCTGGAATTGCGGCGACAGGAGGCAAACTCCCGTACCGAGGAACGGTTTCTTCTTCCGGAAACGGTGTTGGGATATCCGGTAAAAGAGGCGGAAACGGAAGAATCCGGAGTTGTATTTTTTATGCTTCTGCTGTCAGTGACGGTGCCTCTTCTGCTTTATTCCGGTTACTTTGGGGGAATAGATACAAAACGAAAGAAGCGAAGAGAGCAGGCGGAGAGCAGCTATTTGAGCTTTGTCACTAAGCTGTCGCTGATGATGGCAGCAGGGATTACCGTGCGACAGGCGTTGGAACGGCTGGAGAGGGAGTATGAGAAAAATTACGGTGAAAAGCATATGCTGACAGCGGAATTAAAGGTGGCAAAACAGGAATTGGATAACGGACATTCCGAACAGGATGTCTATGAGGCCTTTGGCCGTCGGATTGGAATTCTGGCATATCGGAGGCTGGCGTCTTTGCTGGCACAGAATGTGTCCAAGGGGGTGCAGGGAATGCGGAATCTGTTACTGCTGGAAGCAAAAGAGGTAATGGCGCAGGAGAGGGCAGGTATTAAGATAAGGGGCGAACAGGCAGGAACCAAGCTGTTGTTTCCGATGATGGGTTTATTGTTTCTGGTTTTTGCCATTTTGCTTGTGCCTGCATTCCGAACATTTTAGAGGAGGAGATTTGGATGAAAAAAGAACGTGAAATGGAGAAAAAAACAAAGATAAAGGGATTTTGGAAGGATAACCGGGGAGTAGGAGTAATCGAGGTTGTGTTGATTTTGGTTGTCTTAATTGGTTTGGTGCTTATTTTTAAAGAGCAGATTACTTCCGTGGTATCCAATGCCCTGTCCGGTATTACCGGAGATGCCGGAAGCATTATAGGCTAGCATATGAAACAAAAAGGAAGTATTACGGTGTTTTTATCGCTGATTCTGGTGTTACTGTTTTCTTTTTTGATGACCATGCTGGAGGGGGCCAGAATTCGGGGTGCCACAGCCTATGCTTCCATGGTGTCGGAGCTGGCGGGGGATTCTTTTCTGGCGTCTTATTATTATCCGCTGTTTCAGGAATACCGCCTGTTTGGTGTGGATGCCGGGACGGAAGAAGGATATCTGTCGGAGCGTGGTTTATCGGAAAAAATCGCGGAGAATCTGGAATATGGATTAATGGGATTGAAAGGTGGATTACTGAATTTTGAAAAAGCGGAAGTATCAGTGACCGGATACAAAACCATGATGGCAGAGGAAGGAGAAGAGTTTCTCTCCCAAATCAGGGAACAGCTCCTTTTGGATGGAGTGACTTTGGCAGTCACAGAAATTTTTAATCCGGATCAGGTAACGGAAATTGGTGTGGCCGGAAGCTTGTATCAGAAGCAGGAGGAGACTTTGGAAGAACTGGCAACGGTAACAGAAGAAATATTGTCCCTGATGACGTTGGCAGACGGTGTGTGTACGGGAAGTAACGGACTGGTGGTAGGGAAAGACGGGAAGCTGAAAGCGGAGACCGCATTTATAAAACAGTTGCTTCCGGTATCCGGGGAACAGATGCGGCAGTCCTATGAAAATGAGGAAATCTACAACGCGGTTTCCGGTAGCTTTTTCCGGGCAGACGAGGAGGCAAATATAATCAAAAGTCTGGTGCAGGAGGCCATGCGTCTGGAGGAAGAAACGACGCTTTTGGAAAACACCCTGGCCGAGCAGGAGGCATATTACGCAACTTTAGAAGAATCATGGAAGAGCCGGAAAGAAGAAATAACATCGGATGAAATTCTGAACCGGCTGGAAGAGGCCATGATGGAAACCGAGCTGGCAATTGCCGAAGCAAAAGAAGGGCAGAAAGACTGTGAAAGCAGAAGAAAGACTGCAATTGCTGATGCAAAGGTGCGGTATCAGACACTCCAAAAGAAGGTGCAGGCAGTGGAACCTGTTCTGGAAAAAAGTCTGAAAACATTGAAGAGCCTGGAAGAAAAACAGGAGAAAGCGAAAACTTCTGTCTCCTCTTATGAGCTGTTTTTAGACGGAATGGAGGATGCGGTGTCACCGGAGCTGTATGAGATGTTTGCTAAGGAACTGGAAATGATGAAACTATATGCCGGAATGGAAGAGAGCGGCTACTATGTACCTATCATGCAGCAAAGTGTGGAACATAACCTCTCCCTGTTACAAGGATTTTCCTTTGAAGGATTTTCGGAGAAGGAGCTTGGAAGGGTATTGGAGGAAATGGAAGCAGTCGCAGATGGGATGGCGTCCTATACCGCGGATGGATTTTCTTTTACTTACGGAAGAATTGTGGTGGCGGAGCAAACCGGTGCCAATGTGCTGGGCACACTGGAGGAACTTTTAACAACAGGAATGCTGGAGTTAGTAGGAGTTTCGGAAGAAAACCAGTCGGACCGCAGCTTAACAGGAGAAGCCTTACCTTCTGCTGTGCTGGAAGGCGAAACCATATGGACGGACTTCATGGGATGTATGGAAGAGGTGCAGGAGATATTTTCTTCAGAAGGTGTGAGAGGTGTGCTAAAAAGTGCTGCAGACGGAGCACTGGATATGGCAGCACTGGAGCTTTATGGTATGAAATATTTCGGATGCTTCACAGAACCATCGGATGATACAAAGCTGAAGTATGAGCGGGAATATATCGTGTTTGGGGCAGAAAAAGATAAAACAAACCTGTTTTACATGGTTTTATATCTGGTTGCCGTCCGGACTTTATTTTGCATGATTAGTATTCTTGGCCAATCAGAAAAAATGACACAAATAGAAAATCTGGCAACATGTATAGCAGGCTGTACCGGCATTCCGACGCTGCTGGCAGTTGTAAAATATGCCGTAATCCTTTTATGGTCCGTGGAAGAAGCGCTGATAGAAGTAGCGGCACTGCTACAGGGAAAGCGGATTCCAATCTGGGGGGATGGGACGATTTCCATGGGAGAGCTGTTGTCATTTAACAAAGGTATGATTCAGGCAAAGGTGGCGGCCCTGTCGGAAGGAGCCGGTGCTACTTATGAGGATTATCTCGCTTTGCTTTCTCTGACGAAATCAGCAAGGAAGAAGATGTATCGTGCCATGGATTTAATTCAGGAAAATATCCGCTGTAGATATCGGGACAGCTTCCGACTGAGAAACGTGGTAACGGAACTGGAGTTTTCTGCATCGTCCCGGCTTGAAGCATTATATAGTACCGGCTGGTTTCCGGCGGACAGCTATAACTTTGCGTGGAAAGAACATTGCGCATATTAAAAAAGGAGGTGCATTCCGTTGCCTGTTCTTATAGGCAAAATGATGAGTAAGTATAGTAACTTTGTTAAGTCGTCTTGTGCCATCTCTCCCAAAATGAAGGTATACCGTTTGATACAGCGTAAGAACAGGTACCGGAGTGCATCTCTTACGGCGGAGGCGGCCCTGGCGTTTCCGGTGTTTTTCTTTACGGTTTATTTATTGTGGCAGTTGTTTTTGCTGTTACTGTTTCAAATGCAAGTGTGCCACGTAATGACGGACACAGCTATAAAATATGCACATTTGGGCTATCCGGAAAGAAAGGCTGAAGAGCAGAAGGTGGATATTTCCTGGCTGTATCAGCCGCTGTTTTGGAATGCCCTTCCGGAAACGGACCGGGTAGAAAATCTATGGGTGCTTTGTGTTCCTCAGGAGGACGGAGCCATTCGGGTCAGCGTATCCTATCAGTTTATTTTTCAATCGGTATTTTATCCCGAAATTTCCTGCCCGGTACAACAAAAGTTCCGATTTTATCCGTACTTGGGAGAGACCGATCCGGATTTGTTTGCAGCAGATCATGAAACGGGGACGGGGACGGAGGACAAGGAAGAAGAGATTGTATATATGACGGAGTATGGTTCGGTATATCATGAATCCAGGGCTTGCAGCTATTTAAACGTAATCATTCGGTCAGTGGGGGCGTCTCATGTGGAGCGGGAGAGAAATGCTTCCGGAAGAAAGTACAGCCTGTGTGAGCGCTGCGACAACATGGAAAGTACGGGAGTAGTTTACATCTCCGCCGGAGGCGAAAAGTATCATTTGATTGCAGGGTGCCCTGCACTAAAACGGACGGTACTGGAAAGAAAAAGAAGTGAAGTGGCCGGGATTCCTGCCTGCCATAAATGCGGAAATACGACGAAGGAGGAATGATATGACAGGAGCAGAATGGGTGGTGTTTACAGCGCTGGGAGGACTTTCCGTCATGGATGTACGGATGAAAAAAATACCGATGCTTCCGGTGATTTTTCTGGCGGTGCCGGCCTTGATATATCATGTTTGCTGCGGAAAGCCGTTGCCTGAATTGGCGTTTGGAATAATTCCGGGAATGATATTGCTTGTGCTGGCATGGATGACGAAGGAAAGTATCGGATACGGCGACGGTGCCGTACTGGTGGTGCTTGGGATGTTTTGCGGAATAAAAAGGACGGTTGCGCTTCTCGGCATGGCGTTTGTTCTGGCGGCGCTTCTTGCTACGGTATTGCTTGTAATCAAACGGGCAGGACGCAAAACGGAATTGCCCTTCCTGCCCTGTCTGTGTGCAGGATATCTTTTATGTTTGCTTTGGTGAAAGGAAAAAGAGGATGGTAAAGGCAAGTTTTACGGTGGAAGCGGCGATGCTGTGCCCTTTCTTATGTTTGCTTATTTGCGGAATGATGATAACGACACTAAAACTGTACCGGATGGTGGATACTTATACAGAAGAACTGAAACAACGACAGGAACGGGAACTTACTTCTGCAGACCTGATCCGATTGGAAGCAGTGGCAGAAGAAATTTTTTAGGAGGAAAGGATGCAGGTAGAATATAAAAAAGAGTGGATGGACACCTATTTATGGGTGCTTCCGGATAATCCGCCGGAGGGGACCTACGTGGAGCAAATGCTGCTACACAATCAGGGGGAAGGCAGGCTGGAATTTTCCAAACAGGAAAAGGAGGGAAAAGAGTATTATTGCTATAAAGTAACGGGAAAAAAGGCGCTAAACGGTATTTACGCCGTGCTTCCCATTGGAGAGCGGCAAATCCGGGGAATTCTCGGGCAATTGTTTGATGCTTTGGAAAACGGAAAAGAGTATTTGCTCTGTGAGGAAGATTTTGTGCTTTCTCCCAATTACATATTTGCAACATTCCCGAAGCTGGAACTGGAATTTTGTTATGTGCCGGGATACGGTGTGTCGCTGCGGGAGCAGCTGGAGGGTCTCTTTGAGTATTTACTGAACCGAGTGGACTATGAGGACAAGGCGGCGGTAAATCTGCTGTATGACTGTTATATGTTTTGCATGCGTGAAAAGGGCGGTCTGGCAGAAATAAAGAAGTTGCTGGAAAAAGAAAAGCCGGCAGGACAGACGGAAAAGTTCGAAGGAGAAGAAGTGAAACAGCCCCGGAGGGTGTTGACGACAGAGAAGTCCGTAATACGGCCGGTACCGACAAGGCAAATAAAGTATCAGGAAATGGAAGAAAGACCGGAGAAGAAGTCAACCGGCGGTTCCTACGTGTCCTGGCTGACAGACCGGCTGTTCCGCCGCTCCAAAAGGGAACCGGCCCTGGTGGCTGAGGAGCCGGAAGAATACTATACTTCCCCCGACATGGAGAGTACGGTTTTACTGTCGGTCAAAGAAAAATCTTCCGTGCCGGAACTGATTTGCGAAGAAAGCGGAGAAGTAGTTCTGCTGACAAAATTTCCGTTTTACATCGGAAGTGCCAGAGAGTTTGTGGATTTTGTTCTGGCGCAGGAAGGGGTTAGCCGCATTCACTGCTGTATCAACAAAAAAGAAAACAATTATTACTTGTCGGATCTTAATTCCACCAACGGAACATATCTGAATTATCAGGAGGTAATCCCGGGAAAAGATGCTTTGCTGTCGGCAAATGACGAAATCCGAATCGTGTCCCAGAACTTTTACGTGAAATTCCCTTGTCACTAACTACGGAAACTGCTATACTTTCCTCATGGGGTCTGCTTCGGCAGAAATGCGAAAAGAACAGGAGAAAGGCATATGCAGAAGAAGTATATTATGGCATTGGATCAGGGAACCACCAGTTCCAGATGCATATTATTTGATAAGAGCGGAACCATCCGCAGTATGGCTCAGCGGGAATTTCAACAGATATATCCAAATCCGGGCTGGGTGGAGCATAACCCGATGGAAATCTGGTCCTCCCAGCTTGGCGTGGTAACGGAAGCTTTGGCAAAAATCGGGGCGGATGCAGAGGAGATTGCAGCGCTGGGTATTACAAATCAAAGGGAGACTACCATTGTTTGGAACCGTCATACCGGGGAGCCGGTATATAATGCTATCGTGTGGCAGTGCCACCGTACGGCGGGAATGATAGAAGAGCTGGTAAAAGAGGGCTTTGGCGATGTGATAAAGGCAAAAACCGGTCTGGTGCCGGATGCCTATTTTTCCGCCACTAAAATCACCTGGATTTTAGACCATGTGCCGGGGGCAAGAGCCGCGGCAGAAGCCGGAGACTTATTGTTTGGTACAGTGGATACCTGGTTAATCTGGAATCTGACCAAGGGAAGAATTCATGTAACGGATTATACCAATGCATCCCGCACCATGTTATTTGATATTCACAACCTTTGCTGGGATGAGGAACTGTTGCAAAAATTCCGGATTCCAAAGTCCATGCTGCCGGAAGTAAAGCCTTCCAGCTGTGTCTATGGGAAAACCGACAAGGCGTTATTGGGCGCTGAAATCCTGATTGGCGGTGCGGCCGGCGATCAGCAGGCGGCATTGTTCGGACAGTGCTGTTTTGACAAAGGCGACGTGAAAAATACCTACGGAACCGGATGCTTCCTTTTGATGAATACCGGAAATGAAGCGGTGGCTTCAAAAAATGGTTTGGTAACCACGATTGCGGCCAGCACGGAGGATAAAGTAGAATATGCCCTGGAGGGCAGCGTGTTCGTGGCGGGAGCAGCGATTCAATGGCTTCGGGACGGCTTGCGTATGATTCGTTCCGCGGCACAGTCTCAGGAATATGCAGAGGAAGCAGAAGATAACGGCGGTATGTATATTGTTCCGGCCTTTTCCGGCCTTGGTGCCCCGTATTGGGACCAGCACGCCAGAGGAACTATTGTAGGCCTGACCCGTGGCTGTACCAAGGAACATTTTATCCGGGCCACCCTGGAGTCCATAGCATATCAGTCCCATAGTGTGCTTCATGCCATGGAGCAGGACGTTAACACGGATATTACCACGTTGAAAGTAGACGGCGGAGCCAGTGCAAATGATTTCCTTATGCAGTTTCAGGCAGATATTATGAATGCAACGGTACATCGTCCGGGCTGCATTGAAACGACCGCATTGGGTGCAGCGTATCTGGCCGGTCTTGCGGTGGGATATTTCAAAGATAAAGACGAAATCAGGGAAAACTGGCAGCTGGCAAAGGAGTTTGCTCCGGTGATGGAAGAGAAACGCCGGAAAAAGCTTCTTCACGGATGGGACAAAGCAGTGCGCTGTGCACGTTGCTGGCAGGATGAGGACTAAGCAGTGAGAGAGCAGACAGAACTTTTCGAACCGACAAAAAAATCAGTAAATGTTGTTATCGTGGCGGTAACCGTGATAGCATTTTTTGTGATGCAGTTTTGGGAGAAAAGTATTACGGAAGGGGAATTTTACGGTCACACCTCCCAGTTTTTGCTGGAACACGGGGCGTTGTACGGGCCGGGCATCCGGGATGGGGAATGGTACCGGTTGGTTACTCATATATTTTTGCACGGAGATATCTGGCATTTGGGCAACAATATGCTGATTTTATTCTGCCTCGGCAATGCCCTGGAGCATTATGTCGGAAAATTCTCATATATGGGGATATATTTTTTCAGCGGTATTCTTGCGGGTTTGGGCTCTGTCGTGTATAATACAGGTAACACGGTTTCTGTGGGGGCATCCGGCGCGGTATTTGGCGTTGTGGGTGCCATGGCCTGGCTGGTTTTAAAAAATAAGGGCAGGTTAAAAGGATTTACAGGACCGAGGATGGTAGTGTTCCTGATAATGAGTATATATGCCGGCTTTGTGGACCAGGGCATTGACAATGCGGCCCATATCGCAGGACTGATTGCCGGCTTTGTCCTGGCAATACTGCTTTGCCGGAAACAGGAAGCGGAAACGGAGGTTATCCCATGAGAATACATATTTATTACGGCGGAAGAGGACTGATTGAAGACTCTACTTTGTACGTGTTGTCCAAAATTACGGAAGTATTGGACGAACTCCGGGTGGATGTAAAGCGATACAATCTGTACGAATGTAAAAACGAGATTGCTGTGCTGGCCAACGGAATTAAAGAGGCGGACGGCGTAATTTTAGCGGCATCCGTGGAATGGTACGGCATCGGCGGCTTGCTTCAGCAGTTTTTAGATGACTGCTGGCTGTATGCAGACAAGGCAAAACTCAGCAATTTGTATATGATGCCGGTAGTGGTTTCCACTACTTACGGAGAACGGGAAGCAGAGCAGAACCTGATGAAATCCTGGGAGCTTCTGGGCGGTTCTTTATGCCCGGGCATTACGGCATATGTGGAAAATCAGGCAGACTTTGAAACCAACGGAAATTACGCCAAGGTGGTAGAAAACCGGGCAGAAAACCTGTACCGCACCATCAACCAGAAAATTAAGGCATTGCCATCCAGTACATTTGCGTTAAAGCAAACCATTGTCCGCAGTGCACCAATGGAACTGACACCACAGGAAAGTGAGCAGCTGTCCAAGTATGTATCCGACGACTCCTATGTAAAAAAACAGAAGGCAGATATTGAAGAATTATCCCAGCTGTTCAAAGAGATGATGGACCGTACCGACGGAAAAGACAGCAGTCAGGAGTTTCTCCGGAACCTAAAAGAAAATTTCAATCCGCCAAAGGAAGATGTGAAGGCGATTTTTGAAATTCGCATGACGGATACCGGAAAGACGCTGATTGTAGATGTGGATAAAGAAAACTTAAAGTGCTATTATGGCGACAGCGATTATGCGGATGTGGTAGCGACCACGACAAAGGCAGTGGTAAACAAACTGGTAAACGGAAGAACAACATTCCAGGGAGCATTTATGTCCGGCGAACTTACGGCAAAGGGCGATTTTAAGACGCTGCGTATGTTTGACCAGCTGTTCCAGTTCAATATTATCGGATAATTGAGGAGGTTTAGATAATGGATTCCTGTATTTTTTGTAAGATTATTAAGGGAGAAATTCCGTCTTCCGCTATTTATGAGGACGAAAACGTAAAGGTAATTTTAGATATTGCGCCGGCGGCGAAAGGACATGCTATTTTACTGGTAAAAGAGCATGTGGCAAATATATTTGAATTAGATGCAGAGCTGGCGGGCAAGATTTTTTCTGTAGTACCGAAAGTGGCAGCAGCCATTAAGGAAGAGTTGGGCTGCGACGGCATGAATATTCTTCAGAACAACGGTGTGGAGGCAGGTCAGACGGTTTTCCATTTACACATCCACTTCATTCCTCGCTGGAAGAACGACAGAGTAAATATTAAGTGGGCGCCTCTTGGCTATGCAGACGGGGAGGCAGCGTCACTTGCAGAAGCCATTAAGGCAAGATTGGGCTAAATAAGTATAACGAAAAAAGATATTCCATAGCAGTGACTCATGCTTGACATGGGAACTGCGGGGAATATCTTTTTTTGATTTAATCTTCTTCAATAACCTGTATTTCCAAAAAATCAAAGTCAATGGAATCTACAAAATTGTCCTGATAAAATCTTGCTTTATCGTGCCGCTGGAATTCGCGCACGGTGGCATCCAGCCACATGGGCTTGGATAAATCGAATTCGTAGCAGACGGAATCTAAGGCGGCAAAGATTTTTCGTGTGCGGTTTAACTCATAATTATCATTTTCTATGACAATATCTTTGACTAAGTGGTTTTCTTTCCAGATTTTTGCCCATAAACGAAACATATGCAGCGGTTCCTTTTCTGTACTGCGTGAAGGTTACGCAATCTCTTCTACTAAGGCAAGCATCAGTTTTACGGTGTGTCCGATGGCCTGCTTTTCGAAGGTAGGGTAATCCATTTGGGCAGAGTTGTCCGCTTTGTCGGAAATGGCACGGATAATCAGGAACGGTAAATTGTTGTTGTAGGCAGCCTGGGCGATAGCGGCCCCTTCCATTTCAGTGCACTTAGCCTGAAAATTAGATACAATAAAATCCTTCTTGGCCTTGTCTGCAATAAACTGGTCTCCGGTGGCTACGCGGCCGGTATGCACACTGATTTCCGGATTAACCTTTTCGCAAATTCTTTTTGCTGCAGCACGTAAGTTTTCGTCTGCCGGGAAGAAAGAAACCGGCATTCTTGGAATAACACCTAAATTATAGCCGAAGGCTACCGCGTCCATGTCGTGCTGCACCGCATCGGTACAAAGGACGATATCGCCGATATCAATGGCGGCGTCTAAAGAGCCGGCAATTCCGGTGTTGATAACGCAGTCTACCTGAAACAGATCTGCAAGAATCTGAGTACAGCAGCCGGCGTTTACTTTGCCGATACCGGAACGGACAACGGTGACGTTTTTGCCGCTTAGAAGACCGTCATAAAATTCCATGCCGGCCTTTGTAGTGATGGTTAAATTTGTCATCTTTTCTTTTAATTGCACAATCTCTTCTTCCATTGCGCCGATAATTCCAAGTTTCACTTATATACACTCCTTTTTTTGGGTATTTTTCATTGGATACTTAAGTATAACATAGCTGAAAATCCATTTCAATGAAAAAAGGTCGAAAAGGAGAGAGAAAAGCGTCAGAAAAACATTCGAAAGTCGCTTCTTCCATTGCAAAAAAATTCATTATGGTGTAAAATAGATGTATTAGAATAATAGGAGTACTGTAACCTAATGAAACGAATAGTATTAACCGGTGGCGGCACGGCAGGGCATGTAACACCAAACCTGGCGTTGCTTCCGCATTTAAGAGACAAAGGGTACGAAGTCAGCTACATCGGTTCGTATGACGGAATCGAAAAAGGACTGATTGAAGCGGCCGGAGTTCCGTATTACGGAATATCATCCGGCAAGCTCCGCAGATATTTTGACCCAAAGAATTTCTCAGATCCCTTTAAGGTAATGAAGGGTTTTGTTGAGGCAAAAAAATTACTGAAAAATTTAAAACCGGATGTGGTTTTTTCCAAAGGAGGTTTTGTCAGCGTGCCGGTAGTTTTGGCGGCAAAGGCAAGACGCATTCCGTGTGTTATCCACGAATCAGATATTACTCCGGGTCTGGCAAATAAAATTTGCATTCCGGCAGCAAGTAAGATATGTGCCAATTTTCCGGAAACCATGAAGTATCTTCCGGAGGGTAAAGCGGTACTTACCGGTACCCCAATCAGAGAAGAACTGTTTCAGGGCAATAAAATTGCGGGACTTGATTTCTGTGGTTTTACCGCTAACAAACCGGTCATCATGATTGTAGGCGGCAGTACCGGAGCGGCTGCATTAAATGAAGCGGTACGTAATTTGTTACCTACACTGCTTCGGGACTATCAAATCGTTCATTTGTGCGGTAAGGGCAAGGCACAGGAAGAGTATAACAATGCCGAGGGCTACCGCCAGTTTGAATATATCAGTAAAGAAATGAAGGATTTGTTTGCTGCGGCAGACCTGGTAATTTCCAGGGCAGGAGCCAATTCCATTTGTGAGCTTCTGGCTCTCAGAAAGCCTCATATCTTAGTTCCGCTTTCTGCAGCGGCCAGCCGGGGCGACCAGATTTTAAATGCAGAATCTTTTGAACATCAGGGATTTTCCTATGTATTACAGGAAGAAAACCTGACAAACGATACATTGCTTCGTGCCATCCATCATGTGTTTACGCATCAACAGGAATACATTGATGCAATGGAAAAGAGCAGTTTAAATGAAGCTATATCAACCGTTTTAGCGCTTCTGGAAACAGCGGCGATGGATAGAAAAAAATAAAACTTCCGATCGGAAAGGAGCACAAAAGAGTATGGGAAAGAACAAAGCAAAAACTCAGAATGTAGCGGCGGATGTAACAACAAAAGTAGCTGAAAAAATCAAAGGAATGAATCTGGTAGGTAAGATTTTGTTAATGTCCATGGTGCCGATTGTTTTAATGGTAATTGTGGCAATGATCGCTATTCGCGGTACGGGCGTAGCCACTGCAAATAAAATGGCGGTACAGGAACTGACTACGGCAAGTTTTGCGGTAGAAATGGAAATGGATGCCCTGGTTCCAAACGGAAACTATAAAGTAAGAGGAACCGAGTTATATCGTCGAAATACAAGTATTAATGACAACATGACTACCTTTACTAAATTCCGTCAGGAAACGAACCTGATTCTTATGTTCTACTACGAAGGAGAATGTATTATCAGTACCGTGACCGATGAAACCAACACTGCTATCATGGGCGCAGCCATGACGGAAAAAATGAAGCAGCAGGTTTTAAAGGAAATGACGCCTTATTTTGACGATAATGTCGAGTTTAACGGTAAGGAATATTTCGGTTACTATGCTCCGTTGCCGGATACTTCCGCATCTAAGGAAGCATTTGCCTGCGTATTCGTAGGTCGTGAAAAGAGTGATATTGAAGCGGTTTATAATGCGCAGAGCGCAAAGAATATGATTTTAATGGGTGTGTTATTTGCTATTAGTGCAATTACCATGTTCTTCCTGTTAAAATTAATTACTTCTAAGTTACTGGTAGCAGTGAAGCAGTTAGATAAGGTGGCAGCAGGAAATCTGTATGTAGACCGTAGTTCCAAGCTGGAAGAGCGTAGCGATGAAATTGGTGAAATTGCCCGTTCTATCCGTGCCCTGGTGGGATCTTTTACGGATATTATCAAGAGAATTATGGCTGCAGCAGAGAGACTGTTTGACTTCTCTAAAATGTTTACCAACCGTTTCGAAACCATTACAGAGGCAATTGCCAATGTAAATACTGCCGTAGATGAAATCGCCAACGGTGCAACCAGCCAGGCAGGCGAGACACAGGCAGTGAATGAAAAGATTTTAAATATCGGTCATGCAATTGAAGCAACAACAGAAAACGTTGAAATGCTGGCACAGAGTACCCAGAAGATGAAGGACTACAACCAGACTGTAAATGCAACTTTGGAAGAACTGGCTCAAATCAGTGCAAAGACACAGCAGTCCGTAGACGAAGTTCAGGAACAGACCAATGCTACCAACAAGTCCGCACTGGAAATCCGTTCCGCAACAGATATGATTACCCAGATTGCAAGCCAGACCAACCTTCTTTCCCTCAACGCTTCCATCGAAGCAGCAAGAGCAGGAGATGCAGGCCGTGGTTTCGCAGTTGTAGCTGATGAAATCCGTAAGCTGGCAGACCAGTCCAAGGAATCCGCTGCAAGAATTTCCGCTATCATCGGAGAACTTATGAAGAACTCTAATAACAGCGTAGAAATCATGAAGCAGATGTCTGAGATTATGAACGTTCAGAATGAACATCTTGATGCAACAAAGGATGTCTTCTATTCCTTAAATGCAGAAATTGACAGCGTGGCAGGTGCGGTAGACAGCATTACCGGTGAGGTTGAGCAGTTAGACCTGTTAAAGAACGACGTTATGAGCAGCGTAGAAAGCCTGGCAGCCATTGCAGAAGAAAATGCGGCAAGTACCCAGGAAACATCTGCTGCTATGCAGGAACTTAACGAAATTATCGTGGAATGTAAGGAAAAGACCGAAGAAATGGTTGGCCTTGCAGATAACTTAATGGATAGTACAGCTCAGCTGAATTTGGATGAATCCACAGAAATCACTGCAGAAGCAGTGGAAGAAGTTGTGGAAACCGCTCCGGAAGAAGAAACAGCGGAAACTGTGACAGAGTATGAAACAGATGTAGTGTCTGAGGTTTATAAAACCCCGGTAGCAGAAACAGAGGAAGCCACAGAATATGCCGCATTTGAAACAGAAGTTACAGAAGAAGTCGAAGCGTTTGCAGAGGAAACAGAAGCATTTGCGGAAGAAGTGGTAGAAGAATCTGCAGAAGAACTGATGGAAGATTTATTCGGCGAAGCATCCCTGGATGTGCCGGAAGAAGAAAAGAACCGGGTTTTAGCCGAGCTCGGTGAAGGTGAAACAACAGAAGGCTAAAAAAGTAAGTGAGGAATTCCCATGTCTTATACGGCGTTATACCGAAAATTCCGCCCAACCACATTCGAGGATGTGAAGGGTCAGGATCATATTGTGACAACATTGCGAAATCAGATTAAAGCGGGTCGTATCGGGCATGCATTCCTTTTTACGGGAACCAGAGGAACCGGAAAAACCACGTCGGCGCAAATTCTTGCCCGGGCGGTAAACTGCGAGGCACCGGAGGAAGGAAATCCTTGTGGTAAATGTGCCATGTGCCGTTCCATCGCAGCCGGAACTTCTATGAATGTAATTGAAATAGATGCCGCTTCCAACAACGGTGTGGATAACATCCGGGAAATCGTGGAGGAAGTCCGGTATTCGCCTACAGAGGGAAAGTACAAGGTCTATATCATTGACGAAGTGCATATGCTTTCGGCCGGAGCCTTTAACGCGTTGTTAAAGACTCTGGAGGAGCCCCCTTCGTATGTAATTTTTATATTGGCTACAACAGAGGTACACAAAATTCCGATTACCATTTTGTCCCGGTGCCAGCGTTATGACTTCCGCCGGATTACGGTAGAAGAGATTGCGGGTCGCTTAAAAGAACTCACCACTGCGGAACAGCTTTCTGTGGAAGATAGGGCGCTTCGCTATGTAGCAACGGCAGCAGACGGCTCCATGAGAGATGCTATCAGCCTGTTGGATCAGTGTGTGGCTTTTTATCTTGGAGAAACTCTTACCTATGATAAAGTGTTGGAGGTACTGGGCACGGTAGATGTTTCCGTGTTCGGAAAAATGATGGCCCACATCCGTTCCGGAAATGTAACCGATTGTCTCCGCCTTTTAGACGAAATCGTAGCGCGGGGTAGAGAACTGACACAGTTTACGGTGGATTTTACCTGGTATCTGCGCAATCTTTTGCTTGCGAAAGCATCGGAAGAACTGATGGATACGATGGAAATCCCTACGGATTATCGGGAGGCATTTTTGCAGGAGGTTCATGCCAACGAGGCAGACCGTCTGGTGCGATTTATCCGTATTTTTTCTGACTTAACCAATCAAATCCGCTATGCTTCCCAAAAGAGAGTTTTGGTGGAAGTAGCGTTAATTAAGCTTTGTAAACCGCAGATGGAACAGGAGCAGGATGCTTTGGCAGACCGTGTTGCCAGAGTGGAAGAAGCCCTGGAAAACGGTGTGGTTACAGTCCGCCAGGGTGGTAGTGCGCCAGCCGCGGAAGCCGGTATGGAACCGGAGGAAGAGGGCCCGGTAAATTATCCGAAGGCGCTTCCGGAAGACATTACCCAGGTGGCGCAGAACTGGCAGCAGATATCAAGCCGTTTGCCTGGTTCGTTAAAGGTTTCTTTAAGCAGCGCCAGACCGAGTGTGGGCAGCGATAACGAGTTGTTGCTTGTATTTACCGAGGCCTTTGATAAGGAGTTTATCGAGCAGGGCGACCATATCGAAGAAATCAAAAAGACGATTCGTGCCCAGATTCAAAAAGAGGTGGAAGTGCAGGTAGTCCTGGCCACCAATCAAAAAGAAGCAAATATGTATCCGGATATCACAAAAATGATTAAGAAGGTACCGGTAGAATATATTGATTAAAAGGAGAATAAGGAGGATTCAAATATGGCAAAGCGTGGAGGATTTCCGGGAGGAATGCCGGGAAACATGAATAATCTGATGAAGCAGGCCCAGAGAATGCAACGTCAGATGGAAGAAAAGCAGCAGGAATTAGAAACAAAGGAGTTTACTGCAACAGCAGGCGGCGGTGCAGTCAGTGTTACTGTGTCCGGCAAAAAGGAAATCACTGCAGTAACATTACAGCCGGAAGTTGTAGACCCCGACGACATCGAAATGTTACAGGATTTAATTGTAGCAGCAGCAAATGAAGCACTGCGTCAGATGGAATCTGCTTCTGCAGAGGTAATGAATTCCCTGGCAGGTGGCCTTGGCGGAGGTTTTCCGTTCTAATGGATTACTATAGCAGTCAGATAACAAAGTTAATAGAAACGTTATCCGGGCTTCCGGGTATTGGAAGCAAGTCGGCACAGCGGCTTGCTTTTCATATTATTAATATGCCGGAAGAATCGGTAGAAGCTTTGGCAGACTCTATTGTGTCTGCCAGAAAAAAGGTGTGCCGCTGTAAGGAATGCTGTACGCTTACGGATAACGAGGTTTGTCCAATCTGCGGAAGCAAAGAACGGGACAAGCAGACCATTATGGTGGTGGAAAACTCCAGAGACCTGGCAGCATATGAAAAAACGGGAAAGTATAACGGCGTTTATCATGTGCTCCATGGTGCCATTTCCCCACTGCTTAATATAACGCCGGCGGATATTACAATAAAGGAACTTTTGGTCCGTTTGCAGCAGGATGTACGGGAGGTTATTATTGCCACAAATTCCAACATCGAAGGTGAAGCAACCGCCATGTACATCAGTAAAATTTTAAAGCCGGCAGGAATCAAGGTAACAAGAATCGCCAGTGGCGTGCCGGTAGGCGGTGATTTGGAGTATATTGACGAGGTGACATTACTTCGTGCACTGGAAGGCAGAAAAGAACTGTAGCCTGAAGCAACAGGAGGTACATATGGAAAATGCAATTTTACATGGGGGAATTGAAGAACTGAATACAATCAAGGAACACGTGCTGGAACTTACCGGATATCAGGAGAGAAACGCAGAGCTGATAAAAGAAGAAGCACGCCTTGACAAGCTGATTGCGGGTAAAGAAAAAGAGCTGAATGATGAAATAGAAACAACACTAAAAAAGAGAAAAAGTGAATTAGAGGCTACGTATGAGAGTCAGCTTGCCACATTAAATGCCCGGAATAAAAAGATTAAAGCAAAAAAAGAAAAGGATAAGGGCGTTAAGGTTTCGGAACGGATTGCCGAGGAAACTTCAGAGTTAAGAGACAAAAATAAGGAACTTGCTTTGGAAATGAAAACAAATTTAAAGGCAGATAAAGCTCCGGGAATTTGCAATACCACATTGTTTTATGCCTTTTTTATGCCAAGAACTCCGATGGAATTTTTGACTTTTGTTTTGGGATTGCTGATTGTTTTTTGGGTGCTTCCTTTTGGTACTTACCGTTTATTCTTTGCAAAGAAGTTTGGCGAATTAGCTCTTGCCATTATTTATTTGGTGATAATCTTGTTGGCTGGCGGAATTTACCTGACTGCTAACAGCATCAAAGAAAAGCACTTGGATGCTATTCGTTCGGTGCGTAGTTTGCGCCAGGAGTACCGCAAAAATGCAAAGAGCATCAAAAAAATCCAAAAGGGTATCCGGAATGATTCGGACGAAAGCGCCTATGGATTAGAGCAGTATGATGATGAATTGGCGGAGATTAGTGAACAAATTCAAAGAGTAACAAAGGAAGAAAATGCTGAGCTGAACACCTTCGAAACAGTAACATCCGTGCAAATCAAGTCAGAAATTAAGGGCCGCTATGAAGAAGAACTGGCCTCCTTAAGAGAAAGCTATAAAACAACCTGTACAGAGCAAAAGAACATGGAGGAAAAGGTAAAAGACTTTTCTCTGATGGTGTCCAAGCAATATGAAGCGTATCTGGGTAAGGAGATGCTTACAGTATCAAAATTGGACAAGATGATTGCCAGAATCAATAAAGGTGAGGCTGCCAACATCGGCGAGGCGCTGGCCTTAGAAAATAATAAGTAATAATAGCAAAAGAGGGTATCCCTAAAGTCGTTTTATCATGACTTTGAGGACACCCTCTTTTTATAGTTTTGTCATACAATAACAGATGCCGGTGCTGATTTTATCTGCCAGATCCATTACGGTGTGCAATCTCGTGGTCTGTAACAGAGAATTTTCCAAAAAGCCGGACAGGTTTACGATACCGGTAACATACAGGTTTCCCACCTGCGGCAGATTTTTTCCCACACCTGCTCCCGGTTTTAAGGAACCTTCTCCAAGGGTAAAATATCCCACGTGAGATGCTTTCCCTAAAGATGCATCAATGGCCACAATGAAGGGCTGGTCAAAGGTGTCGTGGATTTCCCGGATGACTTCGTCCAGGTTTTTGGCATGGACCGGATGTTCCAGCGTGCCATAAACGTAAGCGGAGGAAAGACGGCGCTGTTTTAGTTTATATCCGATAATGGGTCCCAAAGAATCTCCGGTGGCCCGGTCTGAGCCGATGCAAAGGAAAATCAGCGGCTGATGAAAACTTCTTTTTTGACGAATCTTTTCAAAAAGCTGTTTTCCGAATTCGTAGGAGGAAGATAACTGCTTTGAATTGTAATATAACATGAAGGTTCCTTTCGCTATTCTCTTTTTATCAGAGTATTACCCGATTCCCACAAAGTAGACCGGCTGAAAAAGTTTTTTTCGTTGACACATTATGCCAAAATAAGCAAGGCGGCGGTGCTACAATACGAAAAAAGCATCGGAAACGGGATGCGGAAAAGAGGAGATTATGACGGAAACCATTTATGAGAAAAAAGCAACAGAAGAAAAGCTTAGGAGGCAGTTACCGAACAACCGGCGGCAGATTGGCCAGCCGGGGCTGGAGTCGCCGGAGGTGTTCATCGAGGACTATGCGTTTTCTTTTGCAAAAGGACTTTCGGAGAGAGATTATACCGGTTGCGTGGTTGGCGTGCTGGTGGGAGAACATGCGGAAGGAACACATGGAGATAAAGTTCTGATTCGCGGGGTGCTGGAGGCAAGAGATGTTTTAAAACATGACAGTGTATGTTTTACAGAGGAGAACTGGACAGGAATTTATCGGGATATCCGGGAGTACTTTCCGGAGCAGCAAATTGTTGGCTGGTTTTTAGGCGGACCGGGATTTCTGTTGGAAGATGCGGAGAGGCAAAAGAAAATCCAGGAAGATAACTTTGGCGGCGGAGACAAGATTCTGCTGAAAATGGATTCCATTGAGAAGGAACAGAAGTTTTTATTTTACCGGGACGGTGAGCTGAAAGAATTACCGGGATATTATATTTATTATGAAAGAAACGCCGAGATGCAGAGTTATATGGCAGAAAATTTACAAAGCATTCCGGTGAAAGAGAAGGTAAAGCAACCAGAAGAGAAAACAGAAGAGGAACGGCAGTTTTCGGCTGAGAGGAACTTTTCGGAGCGGCTCCCGGCACAAACGGGAAGATTTTATCAACTGTTTTATGCTACCGGCGGAATATTAACATGCATTGCAATTTTAGCCATTGCGGGTCTTGCCATGCAGATTCAGGAACGAAATCAGTTAAAGGAACTGCTGAATGAGCAGGAAAAGCTGGTGTCTTCCCTGCAACAGGTCTATGTGACGGAAGAAGGGGAAACGGTGGAATCCATTTGCTTGAAGTTTTACGGAACTACGGAGCAGGAAGCGGCAATCCGGCTGCTGAATAGTCTGGAGGAGGACGAAGAACCGGAAAAAGGGCAGAAAATTTTTTTGCCGTAAAGAAATATAATGCGAAAAAGTGGATGATATGATATACTTACTTTATTACAAAAGAAGGTGGGCTCGTTTTTTGGAAGAAAAGACCAACGGAAAATTAAATAAAAAGAATATAATAAGAATATTACAAATCTTGCTCGTACTGGCAATAATAATCGGGGCCATAGGCGGAATACGGTATTTGCAGGTCCGGGAATGGAAAGGTTATGAACTCAAGTCCGAGGCGGCGTTGTATACCAATTTGGTGGGATATAAGACCGGTAATGAAAAAGCCTTCGTTTATGGCAATGATGGTGCCAAGGCCCTAAACAATAACGGCGATGCAGCGTGGGAAATTTCCTATCAGTTGGATAATCCGAATCTGGTTTACTGTGAGGATGTGGCAGCGGTGGCTGACATCGGCGGAACCTCGGTATATGTGGTGGCAAAAAACGGAATTCCGTATAATTATCAGGTAATCTATCCGATTGTAAAGCATGAGGTGGCAAAGCAGGGTGTAACGGCGGTGCTTCTGGATAACGGTACGGAAGATTTTATCCAGCTGTACGATATCAACGGTTCCCTCCGGGTGGATATCAACACGAAGACAAAGACAGACGGAATTCCTATAGATATTGCATTATCACCGGACGGCAAAAAGCTGGTAACTCTTTATGTTACTTTCCAAGGTGGTGCAATGCTTTGCAAGGTGACTTTCTACAACGCAGACGAGGTAGGAAAAAATCATATCAATAATATTGTAGGGCAAAAAATGTTTACGGAAAACCTGCTGGTTTATGATGTCTGCTTTATAAATCAAAACACCTTGTGTGTGTTGTTAGAAAACGGATTTTTCATATATCGTATGACAGAGACGCCGGAGCTGGTTTGCGAAAAGACACTTTCGGAAACCATAGTAGACGTGCTGTGCGTTGACAACGGCCTGTATGTGATAAAGGAAACTGCGGACAAGCAGAAGACCATGAGTTTCTATAACGAAAAGGGAGAAGAAAAAGAAACCTGGAAAGAAATTCCGGAGTATGAATCCGTAACAGCAACTGCAGAGGAAGTTGTCTTTTTCAGTCCGCAACTGGTAACGGTTTACCGGAGCAATGGGTCATTAAAGTTCAGCACGGCTTTTGAACAAAGCTTAGAAGCGGTATTCCCGGCAGGTGGCAACCGGTATTTTCTGGTTGACGCAGGCAAGATACAAACGATAAAATTAACAAATAAAGCAAAGAGCGAGAAATAACGGGAGGATAAAAATGAACTGGTTATTATTATTGGCACTGGCGATTATAGGTGTGTGTGCATTTGCAGGCTGGAGAGTGGGGTTTGTAAAATCCGTATTCTCTTTATTATCTACGATTACGGTTGTTATTCTTACGATTTTACTTAGCCCGATTGTGACTAACTTATTAAAGAGTAATGATACGATTTCCGGCACTATCCAAAGTAAACTGGAGAATGTCATTGATTTGTCCGGTGTGGCAGAAAACTTAAGCTCGGAAGAAGAGAAAGACCCGACAGCTTTCATTGACGGACTGGAACTTCCGGAAAGTATTAAGAAAACCATTAAGAACTCCCTTGCGGATACCATGGAAGAAAAGAAAGAAGACGCGGCTGACTTTGTGGGAGATAAACTGAATGCGCTGGAAGTTTATATTTGTGAGCTTCTGACAAATATTATTTTAAACGCTCTTGGCTTCTTCATTACTTTCCTGCTGGCGGCAGTGGGTATTGCGGTGCTTTGTTTTGTGCTGGATATTATCAGTAAGCTTCCTGTCCTGCATCAGATTAACACCGTGGCCGGTATTGCCCTGGGTGCCCTGGAGGGTCTGGTGCTCCTTTGGATTGTATTTATTGTAATCACAATGCTTGGCAGTACCGGCTTCGGACAGGCCTGCATGGCAATGATCAGTGAGAGCAAAATCTTAAGCTTTTTATATGATAGCAATCTTTTATCTAAAATCTTGCTCGGAAAAGCATAAAAGCGGTTGAATTTCTGTGAGATTTGAGGTATACTGTGTATGTAAGCACTTACACTCCGCGGTGGAGCGGAGTTGTGATAAATAAAGAAGAACGAAAAGGAGATACGTTATGAATCCAATTTTAGAGCAGTTTCAGAAACTTGGTATTATTCCTGTAGTAGTAATTGATGATGCAAAGGACGCAGTGCCTTTAGCAAAGGCTCTCTGCGAGGGTGGTCTTCCGGTAGCAGAGGTTACCTTCCGTACTGACGCAGCAGAAGAAGCAATCCGCCTTATGAGCGAAGCTTATCCTGAAATGTTAGTAGGTGCAGGTACCGTTCTTACTACAGAGCAGGTTGACAGGGCAGTGGCAGCAGGTTCTAAGTTTATCGTTAGCCCTGGTTTAAATCCAAAGGTTGTTAAGTATTGTCAGGAAAAGAATGTGCCGATTACCCCTGGTACAGCAAGACCAACCGATATCGAAATGGCATTAGAGTTGGGTCTTGATGTTGTTAAGTTCTTCCCTGCAGAGCAGAACGGCGGTCTCGCTATGATTAAGGCTATGGCAGCTCCTTACACAAAGGTGAAGTTCATGCCTACCGGCGGTATCAACGCTAAGAACTTAAAATCTTACCTTGATTTTGATAAGATTATTGCTTGCGGCGGTTCCTGGATGGTTCCAAAGGATTTAGTTGCAGCAGGCGATTTTGAAGCAATCAAGAATCTTACAAGAGAAGCAGTTAACACAATGCTCGGTTTCGAGTTAAGACATATCGGCATCAACGCAAACAGCGAAGATGAGGCAGATGGTGTTGCAGGTTCCTTCGAGAAGTTATTCGGCTTCACAAAGAAGGTGGGCGGCAGCTCCGTATTTGCCGGCACAGCAATCGAGGTTATGAAGGCACCTTACCTTGGTGCTAATGGTCACATTGCCATCGGTACAAACTACATCGAAAGAGCAGTTTACCACATGGAGCTTCAGGGCTTCGAATTCGATCCTGAAACTGCAAAGTATAAGAACGGCAAGTTAGTTGCTATCTACTTAAAGGGCGAGCTTGGCGGATTTGCAGTTCATTTAGTACAGAAATAGTCGCGATAAGCAAAGGTCAATAGAAAAAGAAGGGCATTCTTTGGAACTTCATGTTCCGGAAGAGTGCCCTTCTCTTTCTATTGACCGCGCAACGCGCCTGAGGAAATGCGAAGCATTTTCGAAGGTTTGCTTATCGCGCAACGCGCCTAAAGCAAATTCAAATTTGCTTGAAAATGCGAAGCATTTTCGAAGTGGCTTATCGAGCGTATCGCTTGTTTTGCTATAAAATATGATTGACAAATTATGTCTAATGCATTAGACTAAAAGCAAGAGCAGTCTAACGCATTAGACATTTTTGCTTTATAGAGGAACTGTGAAGGAGTGAATCGTCATGGAAACACCAAAAATCTTTGAAAGTGAATATCGGTTTTGCTTGATTTTATGGGAGCATGAACCTGTAACGGCATCGGAGCTGGTAAAACTATGCCAAATGCAGCTTGGTTGGAAGCGCACTACCACTTATACGGTAATTAAGCGCCTGTCCGAGCGAGGGGTATTAAAAAATGAAGACGGAACGGTTACTTCTCTGGTTTCCAAGGACGAAGCTCAGGCGTCGGAGATTGATGAACTGGTGGAAAAGAAGTTTGAAGGCTCCCTGCCGGCTTTTGTGGCGGCTTTTACAAAGCATCAGAAAATTTCTGAGGAGGAATTGGATGCGGTGCAGCGCATGATTGACCGTATCCGGAAGGGAGGTGTCTGATGAACGAGCTCTTTTTAAAAATTCTAAACATGAGCATATCAGCCGGTTGGGTAGTACTGGCTGTGATAGTGCTTCGCTTTGTCTTGAAAAAAGCGCCGAAGTGGGTTAATGTGCTGTTATGGGGTATGGTGGCTGTACGACTGATTTGTCCGGTTTCATTAGAAAGTGTATTTAGTTTAATTCCAAGCGCAGAAACTATTCCGGAGGAAGTGATCTCCGGCCCGAGCTTTGAAATTCAAACCGGAGTTCCTGCGGTGGATACTCGGGTGAACGATTATCTGGGAGACCGTTACTTTGAAGGAGTCACAGTGCCGGTGAATAACGGAGTACAAGTAATGTCGGTGCTTTCTGTGTTTTGGTTGGCGGGTATGGCGGTGCTGTTGCTTTATGCCGCAATCAGCTATCTTCGGCTGCATCGCAAGGTGGAAACCGCGGTTTTGTTACGGGACAACATTTTCCAAAGCGAAGCGGTGGAATCACCCTTTGTATTGGGCATTATCAAGCCGAGAATTTTTTTACCGTTTAAAATAGAAGGAAACGATTTAGAGTATGTGGTAGCTCATGAGCAGGCGCACATACGCCGCAAAGACCATTGGTGGAAACCGTTTGGCTTCCTTCTGCTGATTGTTTATTGGTTTCATCCGCTGCTATGGTTGGCCTATGTGTTACTGTGCCGGGATATAGAGCTGGCTTGTGATGAAAAGGTTATAAAGACATTGAACAGTGAGGAAAAGGCAGACTATTCCCGGGCGTTGTTAGTTTGTAGCATCGGTAACGGCAGGCATCGCCGAATGATTTCAGCCTGTCCGCTGGCTTTTGGCGAAGTGGGTGTAAAGGAACGGGTAAAATCCGTGTTGCATTATAAAAAGCCGGGCTTTTGGGTGATTTTGCTGACGATTGTTGTGTGCATCATTGTGGCAGTATGTTTTCTGACGAATCCGAAGTCGGAGCAGAAAGAAGCCTTTTCTGTCGATGACGACAACGTAGGTGATACAGCAGGGACAGATCTTTTGCCGGTAGATGAGGAAGACATGCTGGCCTCTTTAGAAAACTACTATAAAGAAGAACTGCCGGCTTCGGCGGCAAGTCCGTACGTATTGTTTGCTGACCCAAACAGAGGCATGATTGTATTTGGAAGTGGGAAAACCACATTGACTTATGTGACCGGGGACGGCGGCACCACCTGGGAGCAGGCCGGAATTCCGGAGGAAGGAAAATCCTGGCATGAGTGGGTTCGCTGTGCCACGGCAATCAGCGCCACGGAATACTGTGTTGGATACGGCTATTGGGGCGTAAATGACGGCACGGATTTCTATTTGACAAAAGATAGTGGAAAAACCTGGACCAGGCTGTCACCGGATGTTGCAATTCCCGAAGAGATAACTTCGACCATGAGGTATGCAGAAGCTGCGGAAGTGTACTTTGCAGATAATAAATTGGTGGTGCAGGTCAGCTGTAAAACAGAAAGCGGAAAACCGTGGAGTATTGAGGTGTTGCTGGCATCGGAAGATATGGGAGAAACCTGGGAAGTAATTGAAATTTGGGAAAAAGAAACGGATGCAGAATAACATAAAAAAGCTCTGGCACAAACTGTAGTGTCAGAGCTTTTTACTTTATTACTAGTCGTCTTTTTTGTGAATGGAAGACCAGATTAAGTATCCTACAAAAGCAAGAAACAAAATGAGAACGGCAAGAAGAATGATTTTTGTGACAAGAGTTGTTTCTCCGACATAGCTACCCATAGGGGAATAGGCTACGTCAAGGAATGGAAGAAGTAAGTTCATGACATGCACCTCGTTTCTTTTATGGTTTATAATTGCAACAGCAGTCCGAACAGAAAGGACGCTGCATTGAGTACAATAGAAAATAACAGCGCTTTATATATGGAAGAATTGGAATTTTTTGCGGTCATTTTTTTGTGTTGATTCTGTTTGGCAAATAAGTAAAACAACAGGGCTTCCGAGAACCAAACAACACCTTCCAATAATAACAAGAACCATGGAGCCGTTGTTAGTTTTTGATAAGCGATGGAATAAATGAAGTTAAGCAGGGGGTTGGTGAACAGATTCACCAGGCAGGTGAACCTTACCCAGGCACGGCTCTTCAAAAACAGCCAACAAAGAATTCCTTCTATTATTAATGTAAGTATAAGCGCAATGCTATATGGAAGCAAGAGGGTAATTAGTTTCATTCGGAGTCCTTTCTTTGTGTATGGCTTTTGCGGTAAATCAGCAGGGAAAGCAGTATGCATCCGGCGGCCAGTAACGTCAGCAGACACAACAGCAAGGAGCCCGGCAACCCGTCCAGCGGGGAAAGGGTATATGGAAGATAGCCGAGGAACAGCATTAATGTAGAGAGTCCCATGGCAAAACCCGGACGGTCCGGCAGGAGGCAGTACAGTTCAAACAACGTTACAGGCATGGCTGCGTGAAAACAAAGGATGCCGAAAAAGCAAAGAAGAGGAATGTCTTTACCCGGCACAAGTAAAAAAACACTAAGTAGTAAAGTGACAATACCGAAGATATAGTTGCCGCTTCGGAGATCGGTTTTTTTTACCTGTGGCAATTTATGTAATAGGAAGGTGCAGAGATTCGATAAAAATCCGCCAAGGAATTTTCCGAGGAAGGCTACAAAACCGGAGGCCATGGCTATCAGGAAAAGTGATAACGCAGCATGACCGGGCCGGGCAAACAGTGCTTTATAAGAACTGGGAAAAAATAATCCGCCCAAGGACCGGAGGAACACAGCAAACAGGGAAAGCAAAAGTAAGGCGGCGTCTGCACCGGCGCAAATTCGGTCTGAGGATTGCCTTTTCGGAGAAGTTATCGTTATTTGCAAAAATAACAGTAGTATTAATAATAGAAGAATTCCGATTGTAATTTCGGATAAAAATCGGTTAGCCAGATAAGTTCCCAAAGAAACGCCCAAAGCTCCTGCAGAAACAAAGATTCCGCTGTCTGTTGCTCCCTTCTTATCCGTGCGGGCAATTCCGATGCTTCCACCCACATGATAGAAGGCATTGCCTAAACCGCAAAGGACAAGGCCGACGGCCGAAAGCTTGTAAAGACCGAAACCATATCCGAATACAATCAGGAGGATTCCGACGGAAGTGCTTCGCCCGGCCGGAAAGCGGTCAAAGAAAAAACCGATAACAGCCTGCAGGGCAAATGCAAGGAAATTATAAAGCAGGGCGGCGTTGACTCCCGCAATGAGATCGTTTTGCGGATAAGTGGAAAAAAGGAAGTATAAGCATGCCAGGTCAACAAGAAAATGACCTAAAGTTAAATTCAGTATTGTGATATGCTTTTTCATGTGTACCTCCATTGGCAGGGATTAGTTTCTTCTATATTATAATATCATAGGACAGGAGTATTATGAATAGAAATTTTAAAGATGCTTTTTTTATATTAATCAGAGGAAAGCAACATCTTGTGGCTCTAAAATAGGAAAACACAACTAATAGTTTGAAGTGAAAACACAATTTAGAAAATTTAAAATTCTTTGAAAATGGGTGTTGACAGAACTGTTCTAACGTGCTAGAATTAACCTCGCTTTCGACAAAACAATGCAGAAAGCGACGTCAACAACAATTAAAAAAATATTTAAAAAAAGGTGTTGACAAACCACAAACCCTGTGGTAAGATAACAAAGCTGCTTCAAATGAGCGAAAAGTTAAAACAATTCAAACAATTCGATGTTGCAAGTTTGTAAAAATCTTTTTAGAAAATATGAAAAAAGTGCTTGACATTGAAAATGAGTTGTGTTAAACTAACAAAGTCGCTGCGAGAACAGCAACAAGCGGAATGAAAGTTCCGCGGCAATCCGGCGAAGCCGATTGCGGCAACCTATGGTTGCCTGGGACCTTGATAATTAAACAGTGAAACAACCCTGAAAATTCAATGAATTTTCATTCTAAGAACAGACAGTTATGTCTACCTTAGAAACAGTAAAAAACATCGAAAGATGTACGGAACGAACCTTTGCTTTTTAGGAATAA